>JANPAT010000377.1:0-3066 GCA_031430075.1 Chitinophagaceae bacterium
CACTCGTTAACTTTTTTATCATAACTAATTCCTGCTTTATCAAGAATTCTTTGAGCAGTTGAACGACCTATTCCAAAGATGTAAGTCAATCCAATTTCGCCTCTTTTGTTTTTTGGTAAATCTATACCGGCAATACGAGCCATTTATTATAATTGTTAATTGTTAATTATTAATTGTTAATTACAAGGTTTATCCTTGACGTTGTTTAAAACGGGGATTCTTTTTGTTTACCACAAAAAGCACTCCTTTTCTTCTAACAATTTTGCAGTCTACACTGCGTTTTTTAATTGATGCTCTTACTTTCATAAAAATTGTTTTTAACTAAGCAATGCTTAATTATTTATATCTAAAATTTATTCGTCCTCTACTTAAATCATAAGGGCTAATTTCAACACCCACCTTATCTCCAGGTAAAATTCTAATGTAGTGCATTCTCATTTTACCACTAATTGTTGCCAAAATTTCATGTCCATTTTCTAACCTTACTTTAAACATGGCATTACTCAACGCTTCTAGTATAACTCCATCTTGTTTAATTAGGTTTTGTTTTGACATATTTTTTTTCGGGTTGCAAAAATAGAGGTATTAGGCGGAAAAAATCAAATTTCTCCTAAAAATTCTATGATTTTTATTCACAAATTGTGAAAAATATAGATTTAGGTATGCCTAAGCCTATAATCTAGCAGTTATACCAAGTTTTCCTTCGTTTATAGAATTTCCTATTCCAAATTCCAAGTTTATTGCAATTGAACTCGAAAGTTTGTATCTGGCACCTAGTTGGCCACCTAAATTAAAACTTGTTTTACTGTTAGTTGTTGGGGTTGATTTTAATAGAAACGCCGATAAGTTAACACCAGCATATATATTTAGTTTTGAGTCCAATTTTAATAATTCATTAAAATGATAGTTTATATTGGCGAGAATTCCGGTTCCTGATTTATGAAAAACCATTTCTCCGCCAAGAGTCAAATCTGTTTTTAATCCATAATCAAGTCCAATATAAATTGGAGCGTTGCCAGATGAAAAACCAATGCCTGCATTAAGCTGAATTTTACCAGCATTTAAAGGATATTGTGCAAACAAGTTATTGAAAATAATTAATGTGATAAATAGTAAAAATATTTTTTTCATTTTTTTATTCTGTTGTGATTATGCCATATTATGAAATACTTTATTAACGTCTTCATCTTGTTCTAATCTTTCAATTAATTTACTTACATCTTCTGCTTGTTGGTCAGTAACTGGTACTGTTGTAGTTGGTATCCACTCTAACTCGGCACTAATTGTAGTAATATTTTTTTCTTCTAGCCCTTTTTGCAAATTTCCAAAATCTGTAAACGCACATCTTAAAACAAGAATTGAATTTCCATCATCATCTGTACTTTCCCCTAACTCATCTAAACCAAAATCTATTAGTTCTAACTCTATTTCATCAATATTAATTCCCTCTGGATTTAATTTAAAAACGCCCATTTTTTTAAACTGAAAGCTTACACTACCACTATTGCCTAATGCACCACCACCTTTATTAAAACAAGCTTTTACATTTGCAACAGTTCTTACATGATTGTCGGTTGCTGTTTCAACAATTAAGGCAACTCCATGTGGTGCATAACCTTCATATAAAATTTCTTCATAATTTGTGGTATCTTTTCCAAGTGCCCTTTTAATAGCTGCTTCAACTCTATCCTTTGGCATGCCTACGCTTCTTGCATTTTGAAAACATCTTCTTAATGCCGGATTAGTTGCAATGTCTGGTCCTGCTGCTTTTACTGCAATAATAATTTCTTTACCAATACGTGTAAATTGCTTGGCCATTCTGTCCCATCGAGCAAACATGGTTGCTTTTCTAACTTCAAAAATCCTTCCCATAATTTTATTATTCGCCGCAAAAATAAGTGTAGAAACACTAAACCAGAAAAAGGAATAATAATTATTGATTAAAATAATTTCAAAATCTTATTAAAGCCTAACGAATGCTTACCATTATTTTTGTATTAATGCAAAAGTTTTTAATAATACAAACTGCTTTTATAGGTGATGCAGTTTTGGCTACAGGAATTATTGAAAAAATTCATGCTACTTATCCTAATGCTTCTATAGATTACTTAGTTAGAAATGGTAACCAAAGTTTATTTAATCATCATCCTTTTATAAATCAAGTATTAGTTTGGGATAAGCAACAGCATAAATATTCAAATTTATTTAAACTCATTTTTAAAATAAGAAAAAATAGGTATGACGTTTTAATAAATGTACAACGGTTTGCTGCCACTGGTTTTATAACTGCATTGTCAAAAGCTAAAATGAAAATCGGGTTCAATAAAAATCCCTTTAGTTTTTTGTTTGATGTGAAAGTGAAACACAATGTAGATAATGGATTGCATGAAATTGAACGAAATCAATTATTGATAGAAAGCATTTGCTCAGGGGATGCACATAAACCAAAACTTTATCCATCACAACTTGATGAAGATTTTATTTCAAAATATATTAATGGAAATTTTATAACAATTGCACCAGCTTCGGTATGGTTTACTAAACAATTTCCATCTCAGCAATGGTTAAAACTAATTAATGAATTGCCTAAAAATTTTATTATTTATTTGTTAGGTGGAAAATCAGATATTGAATTATGTAGTATTATTAAAAATTATTGTAAACATAAAAATGTGGTGAACTTAGCAGGGCAATTAAATTTTTTGCAATCTGCAGCACTAATGAAACATGCCGTGATGAATTATGTAAATGATTCTGCACCCATGCATTTTGCTTCTGCTGTAAATGCTGCAACATGTGCAGTGTTTTGTTCAACCATTCCTTCATTTGGTTTTGGACCATTAAGTAACCAGAGTTATGTTGTAGAAATTGCAAAAAAACTTTCTTGTAGACCATGTGGTTTGCATGGAAAGAAATATTGCCCTGAAGGACATTTTAATTGTGCTAATGAAATTAAAACAGCACAATTATTGCAAGTAATCAAAGATTAATAATTAAAAGAGTTTGAAGTAACATGCAAGTGAGTTTGTCATCATTCGAAAGTTTTATACTAAAAAAAATTGCTGC
>JANPAT010000378.1:0-5572 GCA_031430075.1 Chitinophagaceae bacterium
TGTATTACCCATTAAATTACTTAATAAGTCGGAAGCATTAGCAATATTGCTTTTTGCATTTGCTACATCTTTTTCAATTGTTGCTATGTAAACTTGTGCATTTAAAACATCAGTTTTTTGTATAATACCTTGTTGGTAATGATCGTTGGCATATTTATAAACTGCTTTTGAAGTTTGTAATGCATTTTCTAAAACATCAACAGCTTCATAACTCAACTCTAATTGTTGATAGGCTTTTTTAACCAAATAAGTTAAGTACTCTTTTGTACGTTGGGTTTTAAATTTATAAATCTCAGTTTGCTTTAAGGCTGCTTTTCGAGAATACAACAAATCTAAATTTAAGATGGGCTGTTGAATTTCTAATTTTGTTGAGAAATCTGATTTGTTAGTAGGATGATTTAAAAGTTCTGGATTGAAGTCTGCCTGTGAAACTAATCGTTGCTGTAACTTAAATCCAAAAACATTTAATGGATTATTAGAATTAATTGCTGTATAACTTAAATTTATTTGAGGTAAATAAATTGCATTAGTTTGTTTGAAGTTAGCAGCAGCAATACGCTCTTCAATTTTTGCTATTTGAATGTTTTTGTTATTTTCAAGTGCAGATGAAATTGCTTGTTGTAAACTAATTGTTTTTTTTATATCCTGAGCATAAATACTAGAATATAGTAAATTTTGAATTATTACAACAACAACAATTTGTAGTACATAGAGAAACTTCTTGCTCATCAATTATAATTTGATGCAAACCTAATTGCAGCAAATTCGTTAAATTGTGACATAAGTTACATACCAAAAAATACTTGTTAGCTGATTTTTATTTAAACACTCAACATGTCATCTAATTAAAACTGTAGTTCCTTTTTCTGTATAAATTTTATTATCTAACCCTAAACATTGAACTACCCAAACATAAGCTCCTGTTGGTTGAGGCTTATTATTTATTATTCCATTCCAGCCTTGTTGATTATTTTGCATGTTATATACCAATTGGCCAAGCCTATTAAACACTCTGAAAAAATAAAATTCTTTAATACCAAACATACTAGGTTTTAAAAAATCATTCAATCCATTTCCATTAGGTGTAAATGCTGAGGGTACATAAATTTTTATTTCTTTTATAACTTTTACTTGTTGAGTATCGATAGTTAAGCAACCTGCATTGGAAGTAATTTCAATTTTATATAAATAATCTTGTTCAATAGAAGATGTAAATAAAGGTTTAGTAGAATTTGGATTATTTAAATTAATAAAGGGATTCCACAATAAACGCTCTCCAAATAACCTTGCTTCTAATTCTAATGGCAAATTTTTTACATTGAACTTTCAATTTAAAGATTTAAGTATCGAAGTTAAACCTAAGCCAATAAAATTAAAAGTAAAATGATTATAATGATTGCACTAACAGATAAGTAAACTCCATTAAACTCTTTTTTAAATTCTTTCTTAATACTTCTTAATTCTTTTCTCAACTCTTTTTTTTCAGTTGGCGATAAACTACTCTTATCCATAGCTTTAATTTCATTAATTCTATTCATTAATAAAGTAGCTCTGCTGTTTTTTGCTTCATCATTATTGTAAATTAAAGAATTACTTGTTTTAGTAATTTCTATTTTATTGGCTAGTAACTTTTGTGGTAAAGAGATTAACAGAATTGTAAATAACATTGCAGTGAAAAAATTTTTTGACATAAAATTAAATTTGTTGTAAATAAAAAGTTTTAAATTCCAAATATAATACAATTTATTAAAATATTTTTATCAAAGTATTACTGCACTCGCCAATTTGAAAATCTAAATATATAAATGACTATTTTAAGTTTATTAAAATGATTTTATGTGCAAAAAAATCTGACATTTGCAGATTAATATATAACTCGATTTAATGAACAAATTTTACAGCCTAGTTCTTTTATTATTTACAATTACAAATTTAAATAGTCAAACTCCAATAAACATGTCAGCACAAGCTGGCAATACCTACACAGAAAATTTTTCAGATATTAATAATTGGACATTTAATATCACTCCAGCAAATGGAACTTTTACAGCTGGTATTGGAGCTGCTGCCTGGAAAGGTTTAGATGTTGGTGGAACAACTACAATACCTGATGCAAATAAAATAACTACTTCATCTACTTTTTTTCAATCTCCACCTTCTGGTTCGGGTGGGTATAGTAGTGGTGTTTATAAAGGAACACAAAATTTAGTTTTGCTTTCTACTGGAACTACAGAAAATACATCTTCGGTTGCTATGGATTTTTATTTAGATTTTACAGGTATTAATGCAAATAATTTAAGTTTCGATTGGGCTGTTTTAAATAATTCAACAGGAAACAGAAATGGCTCTTTAAAAGTTTATGCATCTATTGATGGTAGTACATTTACAGAAATTACAAGTGCTAGAGTAAATAATTTTACTAATAATAGTCCAACAACTGTTTCTGGAAGTATTTCAAATGTTGCTTTGCCAAGCATTTTTAATAATAGTGCAACAGCTCGTTTACGCTTTTATTATCATAATGGTACTGGAGGAACATCAGGTAGCCGACCAAGATTAAGTTTAGATAATATTAAAGTTACTGCAGTACCTTCTAATCCTTGCAGTACACCAACTGCACAGCCAACAAACTTAAATTTTACATCTGTATTAAGTACTGCAATTCAATTTTCGTTTACTCATGCAAGTCCTCAACCAAATAATTATTTAGTTGTAATTAGCACTAATAGTACTTTAAGTACTTTGCCAGCAAATGGAACCACTTATAACATTGGCGATAATTTAGGAGATGGAAACGTTGTAACAATTACAAATAATAATACAGTTTCTGCAAGTGGGTTAAATCCTTCAACAACTTATTATTTTTTTATTTTTTCAACAAATAATAGTTGCACAGGTGGACCACTTTATTTAAGAACAAATTCACTTACAGGAACTACAACCACACTTTCAGGTTCTGTACCTTGTGCTAGTCCTTCATCACAACCTACACAACTTCAATTCTCAAATATTACTTTAACCAGTATAACAGGAAACTATACTGCAGCATTTGGTACTGATGAATACTTAATTATTAGAACTACAAGTTCAACTTTTACAGGCACTATAAACAATGGAACGTTGTATTCTGGTGGTCAGGTTTTAGGCAATGGTTCTGTTGTTACAAGAACTGCAGGAACAAGTTTTATATCTAATAATTTAAACAGTGGTACTAAATATTATTTTTTTGTATTTGGATTGAATAGATTGAATTGCAATAATGGTCCAGTTTATCAAACCAATAATCCTTTAAAAGATAGTGTTACAACAATAGCTCTACCAGTTTGTTCTACACCATCTCAACAACCTACTAATTTAAATTTATCTGCAAGTAAAAATTCAACAAATGGGTATTTTAGGTATTCTACAACTGCAGATGGTTATTTAGTTGTACGAACTTCTTCATCAACTTTAACCTCAAATCCTTCCAATGGAGTAACTTATACAAATGGAAATTCTATTGGTAATGGAACTGTAATTGCTTCAAATGGTGCAACAGCTTTTATCGATGTTAACTTAAACCCATCAACAACTTATTACTATTTTATTTTTGCAAGAAATGGTAATTGTACAGGTGGTATTAAATATTTAACTACAAATCCATTAACAGGAAATATTACCACTACCTCTATTGAGCCATTTAATATTTATTATGGCAATTTACATGCACATTCTTATTACTCAGATGGTAATCAAGATAATCCAAGTTTTACACCAGCCGATGATTATGCTTATGCCAAAAATTCTTTATGCCTAGATTTTTTGGGAATATCAGAACACAATCATGCTACTGCAAATATGACTTTAACTAAATGGCCTGCAGGAATAAGTCAAGCTTCAACAGCCACTACAAGTAACTTTTTAGCATTATATGGAATAGAATGGGGCGTGATAAGCAATGGTGGGCATGTATTGGTTTATGGTACTAATCAACTCATTGGCTGGGAAACTAATAACTACAATGTTTTTGTTCCAAAAAGCAACTATTTAGGAACACCCGAAACAAATGGAACAATTGGTTTATTTAGAACCATAAATAATATGGGTGGAAATGTTTTTGCAAGCTTGGCTCATCCATCAACATCAGACTTTGAAAATATTTCAAACATAGCTTTTAATGCAACAGCAGATAGTGCAATAATGGGCTGTGCCATTGCAAGTGGACCAGCATTCTCATCAAACACTTCTTACAACGATCCTCCATCTATATTAAGCTATATTGATTATTATCAAAGAATGCTTTCAAAAGGTTATCACATAGCACCTAGCATTGATCACGATAATCATAATACCACTTTTGGAAGAACAACATATAGCAGATTAGCTGTTGTTGCACCAACCATTTCATCGAATGATTTTTATACTGCAATGCGTAATAGAAATTTTTACGCAACTGAAGATTGTGATACCAGAATTCAGTTTACAATAAATAATAATATAATGGGTTCCATTATTAATGGAGATCAAGCCCCATCAATAAGTATATATGCAGTAGACCCTTCTAATATAACTACACCATCAATTAAATTAATGTATGGAATTCCAGGTAGCAATGTTATTGCAATAGAAGTTGCTTCAACAACTGGAAATGTATTAAACTTTACTGATTTTAATTTAGCAAATGGTAATACAGCTTATTATTATGCAGATATTACCATTGGAACAAATAGAAGTATTAGTGCCCCAATTTGGTACACAAAAAATACAATTGTTCCATTAAATTTTATTGCTTTTAAAGCATTAATAGAAAATGATAAAACCGTATTACTGAATTTTCAAACTACAAATGAAATCAATACAGAAAAATTTATTATTGAAAGAGCTATTGATGGGGTAAATTTCTTGCCTATTGATTCATTACTTTCAAATCAAAATATAAGTTTAAATTACTACTCTGCTAAAGATTATAAACCTTTTGCCGGCATTAATTATTACAGAATAAAACAAATTGATAAAGATGGAAAATTCAGTTACTCTAAAATTATCAGTATTAACTTAAAAGAAGTTTCAATTAATGCATTTAATATTTTTCCAAATCCAGTAAATGCTGAGTTGAAATTAAATATTCATTCAAAAAATAAAGAAAAAGCCACTTTAATTATTTATGATGTTTGGGGTAGAATTATATCAAAAGAAGTAAAAGAACTAAGCAAAGGCAATCAAGTTTTAAATTTAAATACCAACCATTTAACACCTGGAAATTACTTTATTTCACTCCAATGGCCTGAAAATATGATTAAACATAAATTTTTAAAGTTATTTTAATAATAAGTTAGAATATATTTGCCTTTTTTAAAAGGCTTAACTATAAAGCCCTTAAACAAATTATTAAAGAAAGTTAAGCTGATTTTTTGTTTATAAATAGTTTAATTACTTATTTATAATTAATTGAAATCTTAAAAAAACGCTTATTTTAACCAAACTAAATTATATTCGTTGAACTTTTACTATTGATTATTTAAGTTGAAGTGCAAAAAGAGTAGAAAAAATAGATAATAAATCAACTTTTATTTATGATACTAGGCAAACTAAC
>JANPAT010000379.1:0-1941 GCA_031430075.1 Chitinophagaceae bacterium
ATATTATTTTCTAAATGTACATGTTGATGCAAGTTTTCTTCAAACTCTTTTAATTCATTAATGGTAATTTTAAAAGTCGTACACATTTCATCTAAAATGCTGTAATTGTTAGTTAATACTTTTATTTTATTTAATGCTTCACCAACAAATTCATGTTCCATTTCCATAACCTCAATTGGTTTTGATAATGTTTCTGCAGTAACATTTGGAGTTTTATTAAATTTTAAACTAGTTTCTATTTCTCTAATTTTTGGGAATAATATCAACTCTTCTTTTTGCATGTGTTGAATCATTTCATCGTTCACTTGTTGAAATATATCTAATACATCTAACATGTATGGGTAACTTGAACCATGTTTATAAACCACTTTTTCAATATGAGATAGGATATTTGGCAAAGATTGTTTTACATAAAAATGGTGGTGAATTATTATATGACTTATTAGTTCTTCAGCACTCATCTCATTAAAATTCTTTGCATCATTTTTTTTATTTAATACAAGATTTAATTCTTTCATAATTTCATCAATTGGCAAGCCATTATCTTCACAAGCTGCTGCTAAAGTCTTTTTTCCTTTACAACAAAAATCTAAATTATATTTTTCAAATACTTGAGCCGATTGAAATTGTTCTGTTACAATTGATGCTAATGATTGTTCTGCTAAATTGTTCATGATTATTAATTTTTGTAAAAGTGATAATTAATAAACTATTACTTTATGACTGAAGTCATTTTTGTATTAATTATCCCTTTTAGTAATATAGATATACTTAAAAAAAGAAAAATAGCAGTAAGTAGTAATGCTTCATTGATAAAAGGTATTATTATATAATCTAAAGCAGCAACACCTTGTAGCATGAGCAAAACTTCATTTATAATAATGTAAACAGCAAAAAATAAAATTCCTTTTTGTATTAGATTATTTTCAATAAAAATTTTGGATGATACTATATAAATAAGTAATGAAAGACTGATAATTCCCAATAAAACTAAATGCAAATAACCAATAACTATAGGCCTAAAACCAAACGCCAAATCGCTTAGGTAAGGATGTATAGAGCCTAATTGTAAAAATATTTTAATAGTTGATGCTATTAGTACAAATAATAATAAGTTTTTAACTAACTTATTTTTTAGCTCATTTGTGATTAATAAAAAATTCTTTTTAATTTGAATTAAAAGAAATATCCAAGCCACAACCTGTGCAACTGCTGCAAATACAATTAATAAGTAAATTACAAGTGGTAGTTTCATCCACAACACAGAAAGAAAAAAAGCAGGAACTAATGCAAAAGCAAACAAATAAAATACAAGTTTCAATTTTTTAGCATCAATATAATTTTTTAAAAAATGAGAAGAAAGTAAACCCATACAAGTAAAAAAGAACCACCCATTATATTGAAAATGTAGAAAAAAATATTGTGCCGAAACATACCAATTTTGATGAATTGTTTTAGTTGCCATCATAAAGGCTAATGAAAATGCACCTAAGGATGAAATTACACTACTCATCAAAGCCATTTTTAACCATAATACTGTAACAGCTTCATCAAAAATTTTATTTAAATCTTTCCAAGCAAAAAATGCAAAGGCATAACTAATTAAAATAGATATTGTTGAAAATGTTATTGAAAAAGCACCATAGCCTTGTAGAATAAATGTAACTAACATGCCCCAAGCTGCAATTAAATTAAACAACAATAACAAGTGGTATTTTAAATAAATACTTACCTAATTTTTTGCTCATAAAAGCTACAATCAGCACCATTAAGGTTTGGCTAATCCAAGCAGTAAAAGCAAAATGAGAATGTGAATGCAGCAAATGTTTTTGATCAATAATAGGTAAAGAATATAAAATTTTGTACCTAAGACAAACACCTAAAATTGAAACAACCAATAAATTTATAATTGAAAATTTAATCCATCGAAATAAGTTTACC
>JANPAT010000380.1:0-3837 GCA_031430075.1 Chitinophagaceae bacterium
CATTAATAACCAAAGCAAAATCATCTGTAATTTTTGGTTCAATAATTTTAGTATCTGAAGTTGTAACAACTTTATGTTGCTGCTTATTTTTTTTAGACATAAGAAATTAATAATGTGTTGGCTTTTCAAAAATAAAGGAAATATTCATGTAGAATTTCTAAGGATTAGAGGAAGAAATGAATTCTTTTATAGTTCTTACATATTCTGGTGTTGTTGCATTTTCTTTTGGTGTTTGTAACCTTTTTAATTGATCGGGATAAATGCCAATATTCAATTTTAAAAACTGTTGAAAAAAACAAATTGCTTCTATTATAAATTTTGGAATGGGAATGAAAATATTTTTTTTGTTGAAGAGCGATGCAATATGTTGAATGAAATGCTGCATAGTAAAACCTTCTTTACCATTCACAGTATAAACTCCTGCGAAATTGTTATTGATAATTTCTGCTATATATTTTGATGCATCAACAATTTGTATGGGGTACATTTTATCTGCAATTCCTGATGGATAAAAAATGAATTTGTTGTTCTTTACTTTTTCAATGAGTGCATCGATACCTTCTTGTTTTGTTCCACCAAAAATTTCTGAGGGTCTGATGATGATGGCATTTGGAAAATTTTGTAAAACAATTTGCTCTGCTAATAATTTAGTTTCTGCATACCAACCTCCATTTTTAACTGCTGCTCGTGAACTAATGTAAATGAAATTTTCTATTCCAAATGCTTTGGCTTTTGCAACTATATTTTTGGTTAGCTCAACATTAATTTTATAATATTCATCATAACTGAATGCATGTGTACATGCTGCAGCATGAATGATGGTTTGAAAATTTGAAAAATGAATGGTATCAATTGGTGAAGATAAATCTGCTACAATCCAATTGGAGTAGATAGTTGGAGCAATATTGTTTTGAGCTCTTGAAACTCCTGTAAACTCAAAATTATATTGTAGTAAGTTGGCACAAACTTTTTGTATTATACTACTAGAAGCACCTGTTACTAATACTTTCATGATTAGTTTTTTCTAAAACGATAGGTAATAAGGTTCTTCACAAATTCTATAATAGCAGAAACTCTAACAAAAGAACGGCGGTCTTTAATTTGACTAAATACTACCGGAAATTCATAAAAACTTAATTGTAATCTTCTTACCTCAAGCATAATTTCTGCATCAGCAAACCAATCGTTTGAAGATAGCTGTAATTGTTCGAAAGCCTTATTAGTAATTATTTTGGGCTTCGAGTTAATATCTCTACTGTTCAATCCTGGAAACAAAATTCTGAAAAAAACATTATACCAAAAAGAAATAAATTTTCTGTAAGCACCATCATATCTGGCTTCTCTAAAGGTTTTAACTAAATCAACATTTTTTTCTTTGATGTATAGATACGCTTTTTTAATACTATCAATTGGAAACTGACCATCACCATCAATCACACAAATATATTTTCCTGTTGCAGCGTTCATGCCCATTCTCATATCCCAACCCATCATACCTTCTTTGGGTTTGATGATAGGTTTTATTCTTGAATTATTTTGAGCAAGTGCTGTAATAATTTCTCCTGTTTTATCATCGGCACCCACTAAATAATTTCCTACCAAAACCAATTCCCAATTGGGTTCAAAGCGATTGAGCTGTTCTTGTAAGGTATCGGTAAAAGCAATAATACTTTCTCCTGCTCTATAACAAAGTACAACAACTGAAAGTGTTGGTTGATGGTCAACTAATGATATTTCGTTAATAGCTGACATTAAAATAAATTTCTAACTGTTTCAATTACTTTATCTAAATTACTTGCATCTTGTCCACCAGCTGTTGCCAAGTTTTTTTGTCCACCACCACCACCTTTGATAATTGGAGTGATATGTTCTTTAATTAGTTGAGGAGCTTCAAAGCCTTTGATAACAATAGTTTCAGCTATTGCAATGGCCACAGATGCTTTGCCATTTACATTAGCAGCAAGAACAACTACATTAACTTGTTGATTCAATTCACTAACTAATTTTTTCAAACCATCGGCATTTGAAATTTCTACAACTTTTCCAATAAACGTAGTGCCGTTTATTGTTTCAATTTGTTGTTCTAATTCAGTTTTTAGTTGGGCTGTTTGTTTGACTTCTAAACTTTCAATCTTCTTTTTTAATTCTTTACTTTCAACCAATGAATTTTCAATTTGCTTTAATAAATCTTTTGGGTTATTGAAAATTGCTTTTACACTATTTAATTGATTCAATTGTTCATTTATAAAATCTTCACATGCTTTTCCACTAATTGCTTCAATACGTCTAACACCAGCAGCTATAGCAGATTCACTGGTAATTTTAAAGAATCCTAATTCGCCAGTTGAGCCAGCATGTGTACCTCCACAAAGTTCAATAGAATATTTTTCATCTATAATTACAACTCGAACTGTAGAGCCATATTTTTCTCCAAACAAAGCCATAGCACCAAGTTTAATAGCTTCATCTTTTTCCATTTCTTTAATCACTACAGGAATATTGGCTCTAATTTTCGTATTCACTATTGCTTCAATTTTTGAAACTTCTTCATCAGTAACTTTTGCAAAATGAGAGAAGTCGAAACGCAAATGTTCATCATTAACTAAGCTTCCTTTTTGTGCTACGTGAGTGCCTAAAATATTTCTAAGTGCTGCATGTAACAAGTGAGTAGCACTATGGTTTCTCGTTGTTTCGTTTCTTGTTGTAACATTTACTGTAGCAATAACATCAATACTTAAATCAATTCCTTCAGGTAAACTTTCAACAAAATGAATAATTAAATTGTTCTCTTTCTTCGTATCAAAAACTTCAAGCCTCACCCCTAACCCCTCTCCTAAAGGCGAGGGGAACAAAAGCGTTCCTTTATCTCCAACTTGTCCACCACTTTCTGCATAAAAAGGAGTTTGAGCTAAAACAATTTGATAAGCTTCTTTACCTTTTGCTTTTACTTTTCTATACTTAACAATTTTTGTTGTAGTTTCTAATTGAGAATAACCAACAAATTGACTATCTGCAACATTATTTACAATAACCCAATCCTCTGTATCTATTGCTGTTGCTGCTCTTGAACGATTTTTTTGTTCGGTTAATGAAGTTTGAAAATCTGCTTCATCAACATTTAAATTATTTTCTTGAGCAATGAGTCTAGTTAAATCAATAGGGAATCCATATGTATCAAACAATTCAAAAGCTGCCTTGCCATCAATCATTTTATTTGATGAACCAATAATATCATCTAATCTTTTCAATCCTTTATCTAATGTTCTTAAAAAAGCTTCTTCTTCCTCTTTAATAACTTTGGTAACAAAATCTTCTTGTGCTTTTAATTCAGGAAAAACAGTATCAAATTGTTTTGCCAATGTTGGCACTAATTGATGCAACAAAGTTTGCTTATAATCTAAATAAGAATAGTAATAACGAACTGCTCTTCGTAAAATTCTTCTAATTACATATCCAGCACCAATATTGCTTGGTAATTGACCATCTGCTATGGTGAAACAAATTGCACGAATATGATCTGCTAAAACTCTAAAAGCAATGGCTTCTTTTGTATCACTAAAATCATATTTTTTATTCGTGATTTTTTCTATAGCAGAAATGGTTCCAGTAAACACATCAGTATCGTAATTACTTTGTTTACCTTGAATAACTCTCACTAAACGTTCAAAACCCATACCTGTATCAACATGCTTTGCAGGCAAGGGTTGTAGCGTTCCATCTTTTAATCGATTGAACTGAATAAAAACATTATTCCAAATTTCTATTACTTGTGGGTGATCGTTGTTTACTAAAGTTGCACCACTTACAGCATTTCTTTCTTCTTCAGTTCTACAATCC
>JANPAT010000381.1:0-2731 GCA_031430075.1 Chitinophagaceae bacterium
AAAAACTGTAAACAATCTTTTTTGAATTTGTGGTAAATGCAATGCAGGAAATTCTTTACAACCAGCAAATCTGTTTTGATAAATAGTACATTTATTATCATTTAAGAAATGGCAAGGAATTTTATTGATAACCATTTTACCATTCTCACTTTTTTCTATAAATTTTTTATCGAATTCTTTTCTCTCCAATTTCAAAAAATTAGCAACATTAACTGCTTCTATTTCTTCAACATTAACCATTAAAGATTTGCAACAATTGCCACATTTTGTACAATCAATTTGAGGTGTAATTAATTGTTCTAATTTAAAAACTGCAATATCAATTTCATTAGAATTTAATGTTTGTAAGTGAGCTATAAATTCATCATTCTCCTTGGAATTATCAATAGCTTTTGTTGCAATTGCACAAAGATTTGTTTCTACTTTTCGGATTGTCATTTATGAATTGGAATATTCATCTTTTTCTTCAGATGGTTCAATATGAATTAAAATATTTCCTAACTGAGGAATTTCACTTCGCAATGTATCTTTAAGTTGATGAGAAAAAGTATGCCCTTGTTTAACAGTTATATTAGCATCAACAATTGCATGAAGGTCAACATGGTATTTCATTCCAGCTTTTCGAATAAAACATTTTTCAGTTGCAATTATTCCATCAACAGTAAGAGAAATGGTCCTAATATTTTCAATTAAATCATCATAAAAATGTTCATCCATAATTTCACCAAGAGCAGGTCTGAAAATTAAATAACTATTGTAAAGTATAAATCCAGAAGCAAAAAGTGCAGCCCAATCATCTGCAGTTTCATAACCCTTTCCAAAAAATAATGCAATTGAAATTCCAATAAAAGCTGCTACTGATGTTATTGCATCACTTCTATGATGCCAAGCATCAGCTTTTAACGATGAACTGTTTGTTTCTTTACTTTTTTTAATAACTAACCTAAAAGAAATTTCTTTCCAAATTATAATAACTCCAAGAATTATTAGTGTCCAAGATTTTGGTAGTTCGTGTGGTGTTTTAATATTTTGTATGCTCTGAAAAGCAATTACAATTGCAGAAGCAATTAAAAAACCAACCACAAGAAACGTAATAAGTGGCTCAATTCTGCCATGTCCATAAGGATGGTTTTTGTCTGCAGATCTACTTGCATATTTTAATCCCAATAAAACTAATAAGGAAGAAAAAATATCAGTAGCTGATTCAATGGCATCAGCTATTAATGCATATGAATTTCCAAAGTAACCAGATAATCCTTTTATAATAGCCAAAACAGTGCTACTAACAATGCTAAAATATGTTGTTTTTATTGCAGTCTGTTCCTTTGTCATTGTCGTCTTCTACACTTTTTATTTCAATTATCGTCTTACGATTATAAGATTTTAATTAATGCTATTAATGTATTTCAAAATTAACATTTAGTTTTTTTAAAGAGATACTTTCTTTTTTATTCATACATTTTTGATTTAAATATTCTTAAAAATTTTATGAACCTACATTTGCATAACCTATTTAAAAATAAAATCAAGAAATGACACAAGAGCAAATAAAAGATATGAGGAACCGTGTGGAGGTTTTGAGGAGGTTTCTTTGACTATGCTAACAGAACTCAAAAAGTAGAACAAGATAAAGCTATTTCTCTCTCTGTTGGCTTTTGGGATGATAATGTTAGAGCCACATCTATTTTAAAAGAATTAAAAGTTAATGAATATTGGATAAAATTATTCGATCAGGTGAATAATGCACTTGAAGATTTTGCAGTAATTTTTGATTTTTGGAAGACAAGTGATGCAACTGAAGTAGAAACATTTGAAGCATTTAAAAAAGCACTACAAGAAATTGAAGATGCAGAATTTAAAAGCACATTAAATAAACCTGAAGATGAGTTGCCTGCAGTGATCCAAATTAATCCTGGTGCAGGTGGAACTGAAAGCCAAGATTGGGCTGAAATGCTTTTAAGGATGTATAGAATGTATGGTGATAAACAAGGTTGGAAAGTTAGTGAAATAGATTTTCAGGCTGGAGATGGAGCAGGTATAAAATCTGCAACCTTACAGTTCGATGGCAGTTTTGCTTATGGATTTTTAAAAGCAGAAAGTGGAGTACATCGTTTAGTAAGAATTTCTCCTTTCGATTCAAATGCACGTAGACATACATCTTTTGCAAGTGTGTTTGTGTATCCTTTAATTGATGATACTATTGACATTGATGTTAATCCTTCAGATATTGAATGGGCTTTTTATAGAAGTGGTGGAAGTGGTGGACAAAACGTAAATAAAGTTGAAACTGCAGTTAGACTAAAACATGCACCTAGTGGAATTATTATTGAATGTCAGCAAGCAAGAACACAAGGAGAAAATAGAGAACTTGCAATGAAAATGTTGAAGAGTAGATTGTATGAAGCAGAATTAAGAAAGAGAGAAGCTGCAATGAATGTTACTAATGCTGGTAAGAAAAAAATAGAGTGGGGAAGTCAGATTCGTAGTTATGTTTTGCATCCTTATAAAATGAATAAAGCCCATAGAACAGATTACGAAGTTGGTAATGTACAGCCAGTTTTAGATGGTGAATTAGATGGTTTTATAAAAGCATATTTGATGAGCATGAAGGAATAATGTTGAATTATGAGTGATAAATTTTGAATGGTAAGCAGTGAATAGTTAATAGAAATTAGTAATTTGGATTTTTGAAAAGAAACTTTTTTAGTGTATCAGAATTATTTTAATTTTA
>JANPAT010000382.1:0-2786 GCA_031430075.1 Chitinophagaceae bacterium
GCTAATTGACACAAATAGCAAAATGTAAGCACCATACCAACAGCTGAAAATAAAACGGTCAATTCAAATATTATTGGTATCCAAGCTGGCAAAGCAAAGTGTGGCTTACCACCAATATCTAAAGGCCAGTCTTTGGTAAATATCCAACTAATACTAGTAATTGCTGTTATAGTTCCTGTAATACCATAAATAAATCCTGCGGTGTGTAAACTCGTTTCTCTTTCACCTAGTGCATGATCTAAACCATGTACTGCAAATGGAGTGTAAACATCTTTTATTTTATAACCAGCAGTTCTCACTTTTTTCACTGCGGGAAAAAGTGTATCCTCTGTATCATAACATCCTACTACAAATTTCTTTTTTGCCATATGAACTTCCTTTTATGGAACTAATTAATTAACTTTTTTTCTATTCACTCGATGTGTTTTCTACAACAGTATGTCCATGACCACTATGTGCAAAAACTGAAGCCTGAACATTTTCTAAATGACCCATTTTTTCTTTATAACTTTCTCCTGTAGTTTTTAATACATACTTAATTTCTGCAACAGCAATTACAGGCATGTATTTGGCAAACAAAAAGAAGCAAGTAAAAAATAATCCGAACGAACCTAAATAGAAACCTATTTCCCAGATTGATGGACTATAATAAACAGACCAACTTGATGGTAAATAATCTCTATATAATGATGTTACAATAATTACAAATCTTTCGAACCACATACCAATATTTACAATTACACTCATAAAAAATGTTACAAATAAATTTCTTCTCATTTTTCTGCTCCAGAAAATCTGTGGACTTAAAACGTTACAAGCCATCATTCCCCAATATGCCCAACCATAAGGGCTAAACAAGTTTGCTCTACTATACCAGAAAGTGTATCCTTCAAATTTGTTTTGGCTATACCAACCCATAAATAATTCTGTTAAATACGCAATACCTACTATTGAGCCTGTTAAAACAATTACTTTATTCATTGCCTCAATGTGACCTAGAGTAATATAATCTTGCAAACCAAAAACTTTTCTTACTACAACCATTAAAGATTGTACCATAGCAAAGCCAGAAAAAATTGCACCAGCTACAAAATATGGAGGAAAAATTGTGGTATGCCAACCAGGAATTACAGAAGTTGCGAAATCGAATGATACGATTGTGTGAACTGATAATACTAAAGGAGTTGATAAACCAGCCAATACTAATGATAAACTTTCATGACGTTGCCAGTGTTTTGTGCTTCCTGTCCAGCCAAAAGAAAAAATACCATATAAATGTTTACGCAATTTAGTTTTTGCTCTATCTCTAACAGTTGCTAAATCTGGAATTAAACCACTATACCAGAATAATAAGGATACAGTAAAATATGTAGAAATTGCAAATACATCCCAGAGTAAAGGAGAATTAAAATTTACCCAAAGTGGTCCACGACTATTTGGATAAGGCATTACAAAGAAAGCCATCCAAACTCTACCCATGTGCCAAATAGGAAACTGACCAGCACACATTACAGCAAAAATAGTCATTGCTTCTGCAGCTCTGTTTACACCTGTTCTCCAACCTTGACGGAATAATAATAAGATAGCAGAGATTAAAGTACCAGCATGACCAATACCTACCCACCAAACGAAATTTGTAATATCCCAACCCCAACCAACAGTTTTATTTAAATTCCATTCGCCAACCCCATAAGTTACCTCTCTATAAATACTGTACACACCAAAAAGCAATAAAGCAACTGCTATATAAAAACCAATATACCAAAGTTTGCTTGGTTTTGCTTCAATGGGGCGAATAATATCTACAGTAACATCATGATAAGTTTTGTTACCGTTAATTAATGGTTCCCTTAATTGCGATTCGTATTTTAAACTCATATATTCTCAACTTTGAACTAAAAGCTTTCGCCTAAAGTCTATTTATTTTTATTGAACCCAAGTTTTGTATTTCAATTTGTCTTCGTTGCGTCGCACTCTTCAACGTTTAGTTCATTATTGAACAAAATAAATTAAGAATGTGTAGCAATTTTTTCTTCTTCCATATTTCTCACTTTAGCCATATAACTCACATTTGGCATAACATGCAATTGTTCTAAGCTATAAAACAATCTGCTAGAATTAATTGCTCTGTGCTCAGAAACTGCACTTTTGCTGTCGTTCACATTTCCAAATACAATAGCTTCAGTTGGGCAAGATTGTTGGCAAGCAACTTTCAAATCCCATCTTTTATCTTCTCCACCAGTTTCCAAAGGTCTGCTTTCTTTTTTAGCTTTTAATTTTCCTTCTTGTAAACGTTGTACACAGAAACTACATATTTCAATTACACCTCTTGAACGAACGGTTACATCTGGGTTTAATACCATTCTAGTTAAATCATCATTCATGTAATGAATGGCATCATTCAATTCGCCTTGGTTATTAGGGAAACTATCAGAGCCTGTATAATCTGCCCAATTAAATCTTCTTACTTTATAAGGACAGTTATTTGCACAATATCTTGTACCAATACATCTGTTATAAATCATTTGGTTTAAACCTTCAGAGCTATGATTAGTTGCAGCAACAGGACAAACATTTTCACAAGGAGCATTATCGCAATGTTGGCACATTAATGGTTGAAACACTACACTTGGATTATCTAAATCATCGCCACTATAATAACGATCAATTCTTAACCATTGCATATCGTGGAAACGTAACACCTCCGCTTTACCCACCACACTAACATTGTTTTCTGCTGTACATGCTACAACACAAGCACCACAACCATTACAAGCATTTAAGTC
>JANPAT010000383.1:0-3453 GCA_031430075.1 Chitinophagaceae bacterium
AGTTTTTGCACGGCCTATAATATCATCAGATTTTAAGGTTAACAACTCTTGTAAAATGTTTGCAGCACCATAAGCTTCTAAAGCCCAAACCTCCATCTCACCAAATCTTTGTCCACCAAACTGAGCTTTACCACCTAAAGGTTGTTGAGTAATTAAACTGTATGGCCCAATTGAACGAGCATGCATTTTATCATCAACCATATGGTGTAATTTAATTACATAAATAACGCCAACAGTTGCTTTTTGGTGGAAACGTTCTCCCGTTTCACCATCATATAAATAAGTATGTCCATTTAAAGGAATTCCAGCTTTAACACAATATTCTTCAATTTCAGTTGTACTTGCACCATCGAAAATTGGTGTTGCAAACTTGGCTCCTAATTTTAAACCAGCCCATCCTAAAATGGTTTCATAAATTTGTCCCAAGTTCATACGAGAAGGTACCCCTAATGGATTTAACACAATGTCAACCGGTGTTCCATCTTCCATAAATGGCATATCCTCTGCACGTACAATTTTAGCAACAATACCTTTATTTCCGTGACGTCCAGCCATTTTATCACCTACTTTCAACTTACGTTTAACTGCTAAGTAAACTTTTGCAAGTTTTAATACACCAGCTGGTAATTCATCACCAATTGAAATATTAAATTTCTCTCTTTTAAATTTACCTAATTCTTCGTTAAACTTAATGGTATAGTTATGTAATAAAGTGTTGATGGCTTGATCTAATTTTTCATCTTCTGTCCAACCTAATGGATTGATACCATGAAAATCTAAAGCTGCTAAATTTTTAGCATTGAATTTAACTCCTTTGCCAATCAATGTTTCACCATAGCTATTCGTAACGCCTGCAGATGATTTTTCTTTTAAAAGAATTTGAAGTTTACCAACTAATTGTTCTTTTAATTCATCAACAGCAACATGGTGAGCTTTTTCAACTTTTTCTAAAGCTGCTTTTTCACGAACTTTAGAATTTTTATCTTTTTTAGTACGTTGAAATAATTTTTTATCGATTACTACACCCTCGGTACCATTTGGAGCTTTTAATGAAGCATCTTTTGCATCGCCTGCTTTATCTCCAAAAATTGCTCTTAATAATTTTTCTTCAGGTGTTGGATCGCTTTCTCCTTTAGGTGTAATTTTTCCAATTAAAATGTCACCTTCTTTAACAGTAGCACCAATTCTAATAATGCCATGTTCATCTAAATCTTTAGTAGCTTCTTCACTAACATTTGGAATATCAGAAGTTAATTCTTCTTCTCCTAATTTAGTATCTCTAACTTCTAATTCATATTCATCAATATGTAAAGAAGTAAACCAGTCTTCACGAACTACTTTTTCATTAATAACAATCGCATCCTCGAAGTTGTACCCTTTCCAAGGCATGAAAGAAACCACCAAGTTTCTACCTAAAGCTAATTCACCATCTTTGGTTGCATAACCTTCTGTTAAGAAATCTCCTTTTTTAACTTTTTGACCCTTGCGTACTGCTGGTCTTAAGTTAATACAAGTTGATTGGTTGGTTTTAACGAACTTGGTTAATTTGTACACCATTAAATCGTCGTGGAAAGAAATTAAACGATCTCCATCATTTCTATCATAACGAATATGTATTTCTCTAGAATCAACAAATTCAACTATTCCATTACCGTCAGCATGTAACTGAATACGAGCATCTAGAGCTGCTTTTGCTTCTAAACCAGTACCTACAATTGGATTTTCTGGTCGAATCAAAGGCACAGCTTGACGTTGCATATTCGATCCCATCAAAGCACGGTTAGCATCATCATGTTCTAAAAATGGAATTAAAGAAGCACTCAAACCAACAATTTGGTTTGGAGCAACGTCCATAAATTGTACTTCTGATTTATCTAATATTGGGAAATCGCCAGTATCTCTACTAATAATTTTTTCTTCTGTAAAATTTCCTTTGCTATCTAAAGGTGTATTACTTTGTGCAATTTTCTTTTCTTCTTCTTCTTCTGCACTTAAGTATTGCAACTCTTTCATATTCACTTTCCCATTCTCTACTTTACGATAAGGCGTTTCTATAAAGCCCATATCATTTATAGCAGCATGAACGCAAAGTGTAGAAATTAATCCAATGTTTGGGCCCTCTGGCGTTTCAATTGTACATAAACGACCATAGTGAGAATAGTGTACGTCACGAACCTCGAAACCTGCTCTTTCTCTGCTTAAACCACCTGGCCCTAATGCTGAAATACGACGTTTATGTGTAATTTCAGAAAGTGGATTGGTTTGATCTAAGAATTGTGATAATTGAGATGTTCCGAAGAATGAATTAATTACTGAAGAAAGTGTTCTTGCATTAATCAAATCAACTGGTGTAAATACCTCGTTGTCTCTAACGTTCATTCTTTCTCGAATGGTACGAGCCATACGAGATAAACCCACACCAAATTGTGCATATAATTGTTCGCCTACAGTTCTCACACGTCTATTACATAAGTGATCAATATCATCAATATCTGCTTTAGCATTAGTTAAACGAACTAAATACTTTACAATTTCAATAATATCGCCTTTAGTTAAAACTTTCTTTTCGATAGGTATTTCGTGTTCAAGTTTTCTGTTAATTTTATAACGACCAACAATACCTAAATCGTAACGTTTATCACTAAAGAATAGTTTATCAATAATGCCACGAGCTGTTTCATTATCTGGAGCATCAGCACCACGTAATTGACGATAGATATGCTGTACAGCTTCTAACTCGCTATTCGAAGTATCTTTATTTAATGTGTTATATATAATAGCATAATCTCCACCTAATTCTTCTTTTTGTAAGAAAATGCTTTTTACTTCCATTTCAACAATGGTTTCGATACCTTCTTCATCCAAAACAGTATCTCTTTCCATTACAATTTCATTACGCTCAATACTTACTACTTCACCAGTATCCTCATCAACAAAATCTTCTACCCAAGTACGTAATACACGAGCAGCTAATTTTTTGCCAATATGAGCTTTTAATTTTTTAGCATCCACTTCTATTTCATCGGCCATGCCAAATAATTCCAAAATATCTTTATCCGTTTCAAAACCAATTGAACGTAATAAAGTAGTTACAGGGAATTTCTTTTTGCGATCAATATAAGCATACATTACATTGTTAATGTCTGTAGCAAACTCCATCCATGCTCCTTTAAAAGGAATTACACGAGCCGAGTAAATTTTTGTACCATTAGGGTGTGTAGATTGACCAAAGAATACACCTGGTGAACGATGTAATTGAGAAACAATAACACGCTCTGCACCATTTACAACGAATGTGCCTCTTGGGGTCATATAAGGAATATTACCTAAGAATACATCTTGTACAATGGTTTGGAAATCGACGTGCTCTTCATCGTTACAACTTAAACGAAGCTTTGCTTTTAAAGGCACAGCATAAGTTAATCCACGCTCCATACACTCAACAATTGAGTA
>JANPAT010000384.1:0-1801 GCA_031430075.1 Chitinophagaceae bacterium
ATCTGAATAAAATTGGAATAGTTAAGTAATTTAAATTTACATCACTATTTTGAAAAGTAAAAGGCAAAGTTCCAGATGTGTTTTCTGATTTAGATTTCAATAAAAAGTTTGGTATTCAACCAGAATTTTTATATTCTCAAACTAAATCAGAAAACACATCTGGAACTTTGCCTTTTACTTTTCAAAATAGTGATGTAAATTTAAATTACTTAACTATTCCAATTTTATTCAGATATAAAATAGCGAAAGTTTTAGTTTTAAATGTGGGTCCTCAGTATAGTTTTCTTTTAAATAAAAGTGAAAATAAATTAATAGGAGGTTCAGAGCCATTTAAAAGTTCTGATTTTGCCATGATTGGGGGTGCTCAACTTAACTTTAGATATTTAAGAATCTATGGAAGATATGCTATTGGTTTAAATAATATTAATGATTTAAGTGAAAGTAATCAATGGAAAAGTCAGCAAATTCAGTTTGGCTTAGGGTTTAAATTTTAGTTTTTAATAAATAAGCAGGAAGAAGTCAGCAGTCAAAATGGGTTGCTGACTTTTTTATTTTGTAAAACAGTTTAAACTTTTAACTTTAATCTTTAAATCAAAAACTAATACCATGGCCTTAAGCCGAATTTGGAGTGCTTTTATCATCATTGCAATTTTTGTTGCTGGTTATCAGTTTTTCTTTAATCATAATTCCAAAATATTTTCACAATTAGTTATAGGAAAACAAGAAGATACTTTGTATTCTAGAACTATCGACAGTGCTGCATTACCAAAGAATATTGCTGTAGAATTAACAACAAAAAGTGATGTAAAATTTGGTGATGATAAATACTACAAAATAAGTGAAAATGAATTTGTGGTTTGTAAAGAACAACAAGCAAATGGAATACTAACAACTTGTAAAGATGCAGTTGATATTTGTATTGGTTTGATTGGTATAATGGCTTTATTTATGGGATTAATGAGCATTGCAGAAAAAGCAGGTGGTATAAGGTTCTTATCTAGATTAATTCGACCATTTTTTTCAAAACTTTTTCCTGAAGTTCCAAAAGACCATCCTGCTTTTGGACATATGATGTTGAACTATTCAGCCAATCTTTTAAATCTAGATAATGCTGCTACTCCATTTGGTATTAAAGCCATGCAAAGTTTGCAAGAATTAAATCCAGATAAAGATAGAGCTTCCAATGCTCAAATTATGTTTTTGGGATTGCATGCAGCAGGCCTAACACTAATACCTGTAAGCATTATAGCTATTCGAAGTAAAATGGGAGCTGCTAATGCAACAGATATTTTTATACCCTGTTTAATTACCACTTTTGTTGCAACTATTGCTGCAATGATTATTGTATCAATCAAACAAAAAATAAATCTTTTGCAGCCTGCTATACTTGCTTGGGTTATGGGTATCAGTGCTGTTATTTTAGCATTAGTATTATATGTACATCAACTTACCAAAGATAGAATGGATAGCTTTTCTAGTGCTTTAGGTAATGGAATTTTAGTATTAATAATATTGCTTATTGTATTAGGTGGTGTATATAAAAAAATTGATGTTTTTGATTCTTTTGTTGATGGTGCTAAAGAAGGATTTAATACCTCAATTAAAATAATTCCTTATTTAGTAGGGATGTTAGTTGCTATAAGTATGCTTAGAACAAGTGGAACTTTTGATGTAATTCTAGTAGGAATGAAAAATATTTTCATTATGATGGGTTTTGATACCAGATTTGTTGAAGCATTACCCACTGCTTTAGTAAGGCCTTTAAGTGGAAGCGGTGCACGTGGAATGATGATTGATACCA
>JANPAT010000385.1:0-1697 GCA_031430075.1 Chitinophagaceae bacterium
ATAGTTGAAAAGACTACTTCAAGTAACCGGGTACCGCTTGACCAGATTGAAATAAATCCAAAACAGCCAAGAAGAGATTTTGATGAAACAGCATTAAGTGAATTGGCAACCTCTATAAAAATGCATGATATCATTCAGCCATTAACAGTAAGCAAATCTGCTAATGGAAAATATCAATTAATTGCAGGTGAAAGAAGATATAGAGCATCGAAAATTGCAGGATTAAAAGATGTACCCGTATACATTCGTCAAGCAAATGATAACGAACTTTTAGAATGGGCATTATTAGAAAATTTACAAAGAGAAGATTTAAATGCAATTGAAATTGGATTGAGTTATAAAAGAATGATGGATGAACTGGAATATACTCAAGAGAAAGTAGCAGAACGAATGGGTAAAGAAAGAAGTACAGTTACCAACTATGTTCGTTTATTAAAACTTCCACCAGATATTCAATTGGCTGTAAGAAGTGGAACCATTTCGATGGGGCACGCAAGGGCATTGGTTTCTGTTGATGTTATAGACAAACAATTATATGTTTTTAATCAAATAAAAACCAATCAGCTTAGTGTACGACAAACAGAGGAATTAGTAAGAAAATTATATAAGAACGATACAGTAAAACCATCAAGTTCATCTTCAAAAAACACCCTTCCACCAACATATAAAAAAATTGAAGATACTTTGGCTTCTCATTTTGGAGCTAAAGTAAAATTATCTCACAACAAAAGTGGGCATGGCAGTATTTCTGTAGATTATTATAGTATTCAAGAATTAAATAAAATACTTGATTTGATGAATGTAGTAATTAGTTGATGCTTTAAATAATTATTAATTGGCTACTATTTTAAAATATCCTCTCAAACCTTTATTCATCTTCATAATTATTTCTACTGTTGTTAGCATAAATAATTTTGCACAAGAAAATACAATAATTCACTTTCAAACTTCAGATACAACAACAGCAAAACCAAAACAGACCATTATTGTTTCTAAAGAAAAACACGATCACAAAAAAGCAACCAACAGGTCATTAATTCTTCCAGGTTGGGGTCAAGCATATAACAAGCAATATTGGAAAATTCCTTTAGTGTATGGAGCTTTATCTATTCCAACAATAATTTTTTTTTATAATAACAATGTTTATAAAGAAGCTCGTTTTGCTTACGATGCAAGGTTAGCTGCAAGTGCAGCTGGTGGTTATGATAGTACAAACTATAATACTCTAGAGCTAAAATATCAAAGAGCAGATATCAATGCTATCCAAACTTTACGTAATTCTGCAAGAAGAGATAGAGATTATTCAGTACTGTGGTTTTTAATTGTTTGGGGATTGAATGTTGCAGATGCAACAGTTTTTGGTCATTTAAAAGACTTTAATGTAAGTAATGATTTGGCTTTAAACATCCATCCTACTTTCAATCCAATTACGAAATCACCAGCATTAAATTTGGCTTTTAAGTTAAGAGATAATAAGAAAACTGCTGAATTTATTGCCAGATAATAAATGATTATCGGTTCTTTTGTCAGTAATTCAATTCAATTTACTATTTTTAAAAAAAATACAAGCAATAACAACTTCAAAACATTAATGGAATAAAATTTGTTATTTATCAATCATTAAAAATTAATATTATGGCAGCAGAATTTACAGACGCAAATTTTCAGAAAGAAGTTTTAGAAAGCGATAAATTATC
>JANPAT010000386.1:0-2863 GCA_031430075.1 Chitinophagaceae bacterium
TACTTTTTTATTTGAAAATAAATTGTAAATTTTGTTACAGAAAAAAATTACTTGGTTTAGATGCATATAAAACAAGTAAAAATATTAAAGAAAAAAAGCCTATCCACACTCTGTTAAAAATTAGGACAGGCTCATGTTTGAAACAGGTGCAATGACTAATCATTACCTGCACCTTGCAAAAATATGGTAAGGATTATTAAAGTTGCCCAACAATTATTTGTAAGGCAACTGCAAAAACTATAAAATATTACAGCGTTAAAATGTGGTTATGTATTGCAAAAGCAACAACCAATTAAACAAAATAAAACGCTACAAAATTTATGGCAATGCAAAATGGTATTTTATTAATAATCCGTATTCAACTTTATAGAGTTGAATGCACAAAACAAATTGTATGAAAAAAGTAATTTTAGGATTAATTGGCTTAGTCCTATGTTTTGTTTCTTTTGCTCAAGCTGATTCACAAAATGAAGCTTTTAAACAATTATACACAAAAAATATAGAAGCAGTTAGTAAACTAATAAATAAGTTAAAACCCTATAACAACGATTATAAAAACACATATTTAAATGAATTAAAAAGTGATATTCTAAATTTAGAAAATACTGAAGAACTTAACAATGACAATCCTTTATTGAATGAAGTAGTTAATAAAATGGGGTTTAATGACATAAATGAGTTCATAGAAACTATGCAAACTTTAAATACTTTATCGAAAAATTATGCAAAGCTTGCAAACATTGAAAACGAAGATTCACAAAAAGTTTTAGAAGTCCTTAATTTTAATTTTGAAAATAATGTTGACATAAGAGATTTATTAAATGACCTCGTTAATAATTTAATGGTTGACGATGGAGGAGATGGTGGTGGAAATGATTCTAAACCATGCAAAAACTTGATAGGCTATACTGCCTGTATGAGTGGTGTCCTAATTGCAGGTTTACAGTGTATGAATACTTGTAACAGCTTGCCCTCAAATGTGCACCCTTTAAAACTAGCTTTATGTATAGCAGGATGTTTAACTCAAGAAGCAATTGGGATTTATATGTGTCATGTATCATTTTGTAAATAAGATTTAACATGGTAAAAAATTTTTTATTATTTATAATTGCCACTTTTGAATTGTTTCTAATCATTCTTGGTCGGTCAATAAAAATAAATATTGGATTTCATATTTTGAGTTTGGTGTGTTATACATTTCTTACTTTGGTTAAATTAAAAACAGAGCAGTCCAATAATCAAAAAATTTTCTATACTATTACTTTGATTTTTTTTGATTTACTAATTTTATATATCATTTTTAATCCAAAATTTTTTAATGAATAAATTTTTCTATTTATATCTAGTAGCTACTTTATTGATTACAAAAACAATTCTTTCGCAAGAAATTAATCCTAACAATAGAATTAAAACTGAAATGCATTGTATTAAAAAAAATGTTATTACATATAATTCAAAAATGCAATCTAATCAATTCAATTTTACAAATAGTCTTGAAAATACTACAAGTATTTCATATAATATTTCTGCAACTAAAATGAAAAAAGCCACTGCCGAAACAAAAGTATTAAAATTAAAAGCCCATACATATGGCTCAATGAGTAAAGAACAATTCTACGATTCTGAAAATCCTCAATCTGGAGATAATAATTTAGCAGCACAATTCAGTAAAACTGTTGGCAGTATAACGAAATATAAATTGGATGAAAATGCTATAGTTGTTGATGTAATTAGTAATAACAACGTTATTACTCCTAACACTAACGTATATGATTCTATAATAAAAGGTCGTGTATTTGACATTTTCTTAAATGTAAAACAACCACAAAATATTGGAGATAGTTGGTCAGATTCAATAACTACAAAAGATATTAATTTCATTGAAAAATTTACTTATAAAAGTTTTGATAATGGTATTGCAACAATTGAGGTAAATTCTGTAATGACAACTACACAAAAGTTAGAAAGAGATGATGATGAGCTGCCTAAAGAAATTAGTTTAACACTTATTACTGTATCAACTTTAAAGGTAGACATTGCAACATTATTAATTAAGAAAAAAAGTTCAGTTACTACTTCAATGTTTACAATGGGGTCAGGCGAAAAAGAAATAGTTGCATCAAATGAAATAAGAACACTAGAAACCATTGAATAATTTCGCAGCTCTGCGAAACTTGTAGTTTCGCAATTTTTATTTGTTGCTTGAAGCAACTTTATAATACTTTCAAGGCTACAAGCCTTGAAGAGCTGATAATGTGTTTGAGTAGTTTTAAAGGGATGGGGCAAAGTCTAGAGAATCAAAAAAAATATAAAATTGTTTGTGCTACTACATCATGTTGTTCCATTGGCATTTTGTCTTTTGAAATATGGAGTCAAAAAACTTGTTATTATATTAGCATGCAAAAGACAAATACTGGAAGAGATTACAATTGTTCAATTAAACTTAACACTGAGGAAAATTTGAACGAATTAGAAATAACTGAAAATGTTTTGCTAGCAGGTTTTACTAATGAAGAAGGCGAAGAATTAATGTTAGAAAAAGGCACTTATGAAGTAATAGACAAAGAAATATTTTTCACTGCAAAACCTGTTATGGCCAGAAGCATTTGTATAACCAAAGAAGTAATAGGAACTTTTTTAGGACATCCTTATAGTGATACATGGACTATTTGCTTTAAAGTACCACGAATTGACTTACACATTTTTTTTCTAAGATCTGCCAGTATGAATACTAATATAGATAAAGAATTATTATTAACCTTAGCTGACAATGAAAGAGTAATTACTTTTAGTGAAGATATTGAACTAAAACAAGATGATTTTCTTTATACGATCAAAGCTGGTAAATATTTTGTGAATGAAG
>JANPAT010000387.1:0-3896 GCA_031430075.1 Chitinophagaceae bacterium
AGCAGTATCCTTTAATTTTTTATAGTAATTATATTGGTAGGATGCTGCTACTTTATTACAAGCAACTATAGAAATACTTTTTTTCAAAAATAATTCGTAGTTCAGTGCAATATTCTCATTGGCTGTAACATCTACAAATACTGAGTTTCGAGCATTTTTCGATTGAATGATGTTGGCAAAGTTTGCAATGTCCATGGTCTCACCATTGTTAATGACATCTTGCCAATTTGCTAAATCAATTCCTTCATCATCAAAATACATTTTTTTACTATTGGCAATTCCTAAAACACGCAATTGTAACAACATTTTTGTTTGTAGATATGCTTGTTGTTGTTGTATCTGTGCCAAAAGTTTTGTACCAACATTACCTAAGCCAACAATAAAAATGTTGATTTGTTTATATGTAGTTTCAAAAAATTCTTCATGTAAAACGTTCAATGATTTTTTTACATCTGCATAAGAAATTACTGCTGAAATATTTCTTTCTGATGATCCTTGAGCAATACCACGAATGTTAATACCATTTCTCCCAATGGCACTAAACATCTTACCACTAATACCACTATGATTTTTCATGTTATCACCTACTAAAGCAACAATTGATAAATTGGTTTCAACAATTAATGGATCAACTTTTCCTATTTCAATTTCATAAGCAAAAGTTTCATCAATAATATCTTTTGCTTTTGTTGCAGCACTTTCTTCAATGGCCACACAAATCGAATGTTCAGAAGATGATTGAGTGATGAGAATAACATTAATTTTTTCTTGTGATAAAGCTTCAAATAATCGTTTTGAAAATCCTGGAATGCCAACCATTCCACTACCTTCTAAACTAAGTAAAGCAATTTTATTGATGCTTGAAATGCCACGAATATTACTGGTGCTTTCAATGTTATCATTAGTGATTTTTGTACCAACATCATCTGGAGCAAATGTGTTTTTAATCCATACATTAATATCTTTTTTCATCACAGGTTGTAAGGTTGGCGGATAAATAACCTTGGCTCCAAAATGTGAAAGCTCCATAGCTTCTTGAAAAGATATTTGAGGAATAATTTTTGCATTTTGAACCATTCTTGGGTCGGCAGTCATCATACCACTTACATCTGTCCAAATTTCAACATCAGTTGTATGTAATGCAGCAGCAACAATGGCTGCAGTATAATCCGAACCCCCTCTACCTAAAGTGGTGGTATTGCCTAAATGATCTTGTGCAATAAATCCAGGCAATACAGTAACTTGATGATTTTTGTTTGCAAAATATTGTTGAATGTATTGATTTGAAGATTCGAAATTTACAACTGCATTGGAGTAATTCGAATTGGTTTTGATTACATCTCTTGAATCTTTAAAACCTGCAACAATTTGTAAAGATGAAAAATGAGCTGCAATGATTTGTGAAGAAAGTAACTCTCCATATGCTACTACTCTATCGCTAGTTTTATTGGATAATTCTTTTAGTAAAAAAATACCATGACAAATATCTTTTAGCTCATCGCAAATTTGTTGAACAACTTTTAAAATTTCATCTCGACTATTTTTTGGAATTAATTGTTCAATTAAGTTGTTATGATGAACTTCAATTTCATTTAATTCTTTTGAATAATCAACATTACCAATTGAAGCAAGTTGTGTTGCATGAATTAATTTATCTGTTATTCCAGAGCTTGCAGAAACCACAACAATAGTAGAAGCTTTTTGTTGGTATTTGAAAACTATAGCAGCAACACGTTTAATATTTTCAGCATTGGCAACTGAAGTTCCTCCAAATTTTAAAACATACATAATAGCACAACATTATAAAGTTGATAAATAGAGACCGATTGGTAGCGTTTGCCCATCTAAACTCTAACGGATATTAGCATTAAATGTTGTAAAAAAAGTAGGATAAATATTACAAATAGAAATTATCAAAAAAAAGAGGGTTTTTATACCCTCTTTTTAATTATTCCTTTACACCAAATACCGGTAGCTGCTTTTCGTGAATCAATTTGTTTAAGCTTTTTACTTCGTTATCCATTACATTTTTCCAAGTATTTATTTGTATATCTATTTGTGTTTTTAATACTTCAAAAACTTCAAGTACTTGTTTATTAGGAGCTCCACGACCAGCTGCTGCCTGATTGTATAAAGCACTTAGTTTATCATCTAATCGTATTGGAAAATTCAAAACATCTTGTCCACTTTTTGCTTTGGTTTGATGTAAGGCTTCTTCAATTGTTGTTATTTTTTTGATGATACTATCAGCCAAATGTTTTACATCTTTCGGACATTCTTTTCCTAATAAATCTTTGTAGTTATTGAGTTGAGTTCTTAATTCTTTAATGTATTTTAAATGATTAATAATTTCACTAAACTTATCTCTGATTTTGATTTGAGTATTTAATTGATTTTTATATTCTTCATTACTCACTTTATATTGTGGCTCTGCTAAAATGGTAAATGCAACTTGACTACTATCGTTGTTCAGTTTTACTCGTGCAAAATAATTTCCTGCAGTAGCTTTTGGTGCAGATGGATTTCCATTCCATACAATATAACCTTCAGGTATTTTTTCTGCTTCAGGATAATTCATATCCCAAACAAAATGATTCATACCGCTATTAAAATCTACTTTATCTTCTTTAGCATCTTTGGTAAATGTTTTAATGATATTTTTTTGATCGTCAAGAATGGTAACACTGTATTTGCTGCTGTCATCAATATTTTTGCAATAGATAGGAATGGTAATTCCGTTTGCAACATTAGTGCCTGCTGCATTATTTGAAGATGCTCCAAATCTACCACCTCTGCCAATCATTCTATATTCTGCATGTGGCATAAATACATGTAAAGATTTTGAAATTACAGATGCATTGTTTTGTTGTACCACACTTAAATCATCTAAAATATAAATGCTTCTACCTTGTGTGCCTACAATTAAATCATTATTTTTAATAGCTAAATCTGTTATAGGAACCATTGGTAAATTGAGTTGAAAAGGTTGCCAACTTTCGCCATCGTTATAACTAATATACATACCATATTCTGTACCTGCATATAATAATCCACTGCGTTTTTTATCTGCTCTTAATGCTCTTGTAAAATGCATGCTGTTAATTCCTGCATCAATTCTTTTCCAAGTTTTACCATAATCTTCAGTTTTGTATATGTAAGGGGAAAAATCGTCTAGTTTATATCTAGTTCCAACAAAATAAGCCACACCTTTTCTTACGGGATCGGTTTCAACACAATTCCACATCATCCATTTTGGGCAATCTTTTGGAGTAACATTTTCCCAGGTTTTTCCTCCATCCTTACTTACATTAATTAAACCATCATCACTACCAGTCCACAATAAATCTTTTTCTAATTCAGATTCTGTAGCAGTGAAAATGGTACAATAATATTCTACACCTGTATTATCTTTTGTAATAGAACCACCACTTGCAACTTGTTTGCTTTTATCGTTAGTAGTTAAATCAGGACTAACTTTTTCCCACGACTTTCCTTCGTTTTCTGTTACAAATAAATGATTGGCTGCAGCATATAATTTTTTAGGATTATGTGGAGAGAAGAAGATTGGATAGTTCCATTGAAAACGATATTGCTGCACATCTGCACCTGCACCAATTCCATCATTTGGCCAAACGTTAATTAAACGATTTTCGTTAGTTTGATGATCGTATCTTGAAAGATAACCCATATAGCTACCACCATAAGTAATATCTGGATTGAGTGGATCTGCAACAACATAGCCACTTTCTCCACCTGCAGTTGCTTCAAAATCATCAGTTGTAATAGCATTGCCATAACTTCTGCTTCTAATTCTAAATGCACTATTATCTTGCTGGCCTCCTAAAATTCTGTATGGAAAAGCATTATCTGTACTTAGCCTATAAACTTGCACTGTA
>JANPAT010000388.1:0-3038 GCA_031430075.1 Chitinophagaceae bacterium
ATTGGTTTTGTAAGGACTTTTATCTTTACTAAATCTTACATCTCTATTAATCCTGAATATACATTTTTTAGGTTCAAGATGTGCAATGCTGGCATCAATTTCTGCAAAATTTGTAATGAGTTCTTTTGTAAATTCTAAAAAGTTTTGTTTAGCATTTTCGTATTGATTTCTATTTTTTTCGAACCAGTCTTTATTATTGTTCTTATTTAATTCTTTCAAAAATTTAAAGGTGGATGTTTCAATCATAACTCTAGTTTACTCGAAAATAGAATTTTTTGTTTATCTATTTGAATTAAAATACTATTGCATTTATGGATTGGAATAAAGTAATTGGTCATGAAAATATTAAGCATCATTTGCAAGAAATGGTAAATAAAAACCGTTTAAGCCATGCTTTGTTATTTTTAGGAAAAGAAGGCTCAGGTGCTTTACCCTTAGCAATTGAATTTGCAAAATATATAGTTTGTCAGCCAAAACCAGCCCCAATTGTAGAGGATTTATTTGGTGGAATGAGTGCTATACCAACTGTAATAAATGAAGATGAAACCAATGCAGCAAAACAAAGAGCAGAGCAATTAATACACCCTGACTTGCATTTTTCTTTTCCTGTAATTCCAAAGAAAGCTGGCGATAAACCTATAAGTGCTGACTATATTAAAGAGTGGCGAGTGTTTGTTCAAGAAAAACCCTATGGCAATGTGTACGATTGGTTATTAGAAATTAATGCAGAAAATAAGCAAGGCAATATTACTGCAGATGAATGTAATGATATTTTAAAGAAACTTAGTTTAAAAACTTTCGAAGCCGAGTATAAAGTTTTGGTTTTATGGATGCCTGAATACTTAGGTAAAGAAGGCAATAAATTATTAAAATTGATAGAAGAGCCACCTGCAAATACTTTATTTATTTTGGTGACAGAAAATGAAGAGAAAATTTTGCCAACTATTTTAAGCAGGTGTCAACTAGTAAAAATTCCAGCTCTACAAACTTCAGAAATTGAAAAAGCTTTAGTAGAAAGAGTAAAGTGTAGTGAAGATACTGCAAGGCAAGTTGCCAGTATTTGTGAAGGAAATTATAGAGAAGCCTTACAACTTTTACAACATAGTGAAGAAGATTGGCAGAGTTTAGCAAAAGACTGGCTAAAATTTATCATTCGAAGAATGTTGCCAGAACAAATAAAATGGGTAGATGATATGAGTAAATTGGGTAGAGAAAAGCAAAAACAATTTTTGCGATATTTTAATCATCTTTTAGAGCAAAGCATTCGCATTAAGGTTTTAGGAATAGACCAAGTTCATTTGCCAGAAAATGAGAAAGATTTTGCAGTAAGAGTGAATAAAATAGCCAGTGTAAGCCAGCAAGAGGCCATTGTTGAGGAGTTGGATAAAGCCAGTTATTACATTGAAAGAAATGCCAATGGTAAAATGCTATTTCAGGCTTTAAGCATAAAACTGCATCATATTATTTTAAACAAAGTAACCATTGAACTTTAGTCAAACTTTATCTTAACATTTCAAATGAAATAAATGTTTAATTGGTGTTGATAAATCCATTAAATATATCCACCTTTGCTGCACCCTACAAAAAAAGGAAATATAACTATGGGAATGTTTAGTTTTTTTACTCAAGAAATAGCGATGGACTTGGGTACAGCCAATACACTTATTATTCACAACGATGAAATTGTGGTAAATGAACCCAGTATTGTTGCATTAAATAGAAATAATTTAAAAGAAGTTTTAGCAGTTGGTAAAAAAGCTTTGCTAATGCACGAGAAAACACACGAAAGCATTAGAACTGTTCGCCCATTAAAAGATGGCGTTATTGCCGATTTTAATGCTGCCGAAATTATGATTAGGGAAATGATTAAAATGATTTATCCAAAAAAACCATGGATACCACCCAGTTGGAGAATGGTAATTTGCATTCCATCTTCAATAACTGAAGTAGAAAAAAGAGCGGTTAGAGATAGTGCCGAACAAGCAGGTGCAAAAGAAGTATACATGATTCATGAGCCTATGGCTGCTGCTTTAGGTATTGGTATTGATGTTGAAGAGCCTGTAGGTAATATGATTATTGATATTGGTGGAGGAACAACAGGCATTACTGTTATTGCTTTAGCTGGTATTGTTTGTGATCAAAGTATTCGTATTGCTGGAGATGAATTTACACAAGATATTATGGAGGCTTTACGCCGTTATCATAGTTTATTAATTGGAGAAAGAACTGCAGAACAAATTAAAATAAATGTTGGGGCAGCAACAAAAGATTTAGAAAATCCTCCAGAAGATATGGCTGTAAATGGTAGAGATTTAGTTACAGGTATTCCAAAACAAATCATGGTAAGCTATCAAGAAATTGCTGAAGCCTTAGATAAAAGTGTTTTTAAAATTGAAGAAGCTATTTTAAAGGCATTAGAAACTACACCACCAGAATTGGCAGCAGATATTTATAGAAGAGGCTTGTATTTAACAGGGGGTGGTGCTTTACTCAGAGGTTTAGATAAAAGAATTAGTGCAAAAATTAAATTGCCTGTTCATATTGCTGATGATCCCTTGAAGAGTGTAGTAAGAGGAACAGGATTAGCACTTAAAAATTATCAGTACTATCCTTTTATAATGAAATAAGCCTTTGGGTTGTAGTGTTTGGTCTTTAGTAAAAAAAAGATGTTACAAACACTACAATACTAAAACTAATTACAAAAGACTAAAGACCCAAAAAGTTGCGAAATATTTTTCTTTTCATACGGCAGTACTTTAATCTTATTTCGTTTTTAATATTACAGATTATTTGTATCGTTTCAATCGCAAAATTTAGTAAAACTCACGAAGCCTTTTTTTCTACAAAAGCCAATGAAGTAACAGGTGTTATTAATTCTCGTTACAATGGCATTACAAAATATTTCAATTTAGCAAAAATTAATCAAGACTTAGCATTAGAAAATACTCGACTCAAAAATTTATTAAAAAGCAATATTGTTGCTTCTGATAGTTCAATTATTACAATTGTAGACACACTAATTAAAGACACACTTAATA
>JANPAT010000389.1:0-6096 GCA_031430075.1 Chitinophagaceae bacterium
GCACCAGACTCTCTCAAATCACTCAATTGTGGCATTTTGCTTTCTTTTCTACTTTCTAATGCACGACTTAATTGAGACAAAGCAATAATTGGAATATTTAATTCTTTAGCTAATGCTTTTAAATTTCTTGAAATAGTACTAATTTCTTGTTCACGATTACCGCCTCTATCATTAGTACCACTCATGAGTTGCAAGTAGTCGATGAAGATTAAGCCTACATTGTGCTTGTTTACCAATCTTCTTGCCTTAGCTCTAAATTCAAAAATGTTTAGTGCTGCAGTGTCATCAATATATAAAGGAGCAGTTTCTAATTTTTTTATCCCTTTGCTATGTATTTGTGCATACTCGTAATCTTCTAATTTACCACGAGAAATTTTATCCATATTCACTTCGCTTTCTGCACTTAAAATACGTTGTACTAATTGGCTTGCACCCATTTCTAAGCTAAAAAATCCAACAGCAGTAGGCTTTGTAGGATGCAAGGCAGCATGACGAGCTAAGTTTAATGCAAAAGCAGTTTTACCCACTGAAGGCCTTGCTGCAAGAATAATTAAATCAGATTTTTGCCAACCAAATGTAACACGATCAATGCTTTTAAAACCACTGGTAACACCACTAATGTCATCTTTTTGAATTCTTAGTTCATCAATTCTGTTCATGGTTTTGGCCAAAACCGTTTGAATATCTTCAAAATTTTTCTTCAAATAATTATTAGTGATTTTGAACATTTTTGATTCTGTTTCATCTAACAAATCAAATACGTCAGTGCTATCTTCATAAGCATCACTAATGGTTTCGCCACTAATTTTTATCAGTTCACGCTGAATAAATTTCTCTAAAATAATTCTTGCATGAGCTTCAATATTTGCAGTACTTACAACAACATTAGTAAGTTTGCTGATGTAATAAGGCCCTCCAACATAATCTAATTGTTCCTTCTTTTTTAATTCTTCAACAACTGTAAGTATATCAATTGGCACACCACGTTGTTGCATATTTTGCATGGCCTGAAAAATAATTTGGTGTGCTTCTACATAAAAACATTCGGGTTTAAGGTTAACGTCAATTACATTATCAAAGCCACTTTTTTCAAGCATTAATGCTCCTAAAATTGCTTCTTCTAAATCACGTGCTTGTGGTGGCACTTTGCCATAAACCATAGTGCTAACATCCAAACTTGTTTTCCTTTTTTTCCTGTCTCTATTGGTGTTTGTTAATTCCATCTTAGTAAGTATCCTATAATATTTATAAAAAAATTTCTTTCTTAAGTTTTGGTAAAATTTGTAAACGAAGGCGAAAATAGGAGAGTAAAAATGAAAGTAAGGTATTGTTTTAATTAAAATTTGTTAGATAGGTAATACACATTTTTTTAAGCAATTCACAGCCAACTCACAAGTTATTCAAACAAATACAATCATTATACACAAAAAATAAACGCTTATTCACAAAAAAATTAATTATTCTCATTTTTTTCACAAAATGACCTGCAAAAAGAAAGGTACAAAACTATTTTGGCAATCGATAAAATTGATGTATTAATTTTTGGAGATAAGACTTTAAAAAAGGAACATTTTTTAGGTAATTTTCTTTTGAAACTTGCAGAAACAAAAGCTTTGAACTGTATTGAATGGCGTGTGATGATTTACCTTTTGGCAAGAAATTTTATTGAAATCTTTTGAAAAAGTATTTGCAAGTTTTTCTGTAGAATATTGTTGAATTTCTATTCCACTACATTTTGTTGGTCCTTCTTCAGAAAAAGTTCCAATAACTAAATAACCATTTGCTTTTATTGCAGAAGAAAGGGTGTTGATATAATTATTAATGTCTGGAGTTGAAGTTAAAAAATGAAATGCTGCTCTATCGTGCCAACAATCATATTTTTCTGTTGTATTAAAGTTTGAAGCATCAGCAACAATCCATTTTACTACATTAGATTTTTTACCCAATCTTATTTTGGCTCTTTCAATTGCTGCTGCTGAAATATCTAAAACTGTAATATGGTTAAAACCTAAGTTCAATAATTCATCTACCAAAAAACTATCACCTCCACCCACATCAATAATACTTGCATCTAATGGCAAATGGAGTGATTGAATGTAATGCAATGATATTAATGGTTTGGGCTGATACCAACTAACTTCATTGAATTGTTTAGTAGTATAAATTTTTTCCCAATGTGCTTTTCTATCAAATGCATTCATCAAACAAAATTTAAACAATTAATAAGCTCTTGCAAACAATACTCTTTCTTTACTTGGATTACCACTTAAAATACATTTGCCGTTTTCTTGTTCGTTGTTTAAAGGAATACAACGTATAGTTGCTTTAGTAAGTTCTTTTATTTTTTCTTCAGTTTCTGCAGTGCCATCCCAATGTGCAGCAACAAAGCCAGTTTTATTATCTAAAATATCAACAAATTCATCCCAAGAATTTGCATTGGTAATATGCTCATCTCGATATTTTTTAGCTTTATTAAACATGTGTAACTGAATTTCTTCGAGCAGTTCTTTTATATAAAAACAAATGCCGTTGATATCTACACTACTTTTTGTTTTAATATCTCTTCGTGCCACTTCAATTACATTATTGTCTAAATCTCTAACTCCTACAGCTAAACGTATTGGTACTCCTTGCAATTCGTATTGAGCAAATTTCCATCCTGGTCGGGCATTATCGCTATCATCATATTTTACTCTAATATTTAAATCTTTAAACTCTTTTATAAGTTCGTGTACTTTATTATCAATCATTCCTTTCTCTACATCATTTTTAAAAATAGGAACAATCACAACTTGTAAAGGAGCAATTTTTGGTGGTAGAATTAATCCATCGTCATCACTATGTGCCATTACTAATGCTCCTATTAAACGAGTACTCACACCCCAACTGGTTGCCCAAACATATTCTAGTTTATTTTCTTTATCACTGAATTTAACATCAAAGGCTTTAGCAAAATTTTGTCCTAGAAAATGTGATGTCCCTGCTTGTAAAGCTTTGCCATCTTGCATTAGAGCTTCAATACAATAAGTTTCTTCTGCACCTGCAAAACGTTCATTTACTGTTTTAATGCCTTTAATCACTGGCATAGCCATCCAATTTTCTGCAAAGTCGGCATAGAGTTCTAAAATCTTTTCTGTTTCTATAATAGCTTCTTCTTTTGTTGCATGAGCTGTATGTCCTTCTTGCCATAAAAATTCAGCAGTGCGTAAAAACAAACGAGTTCTCATTTCCCAACGAACCACGTTAGCCCATTGATTTATAAGCAAGGGCAAATCTCTATACGATTGAATCCACCCTTTATAAGTATTCCAAATAATGGCTTCACTTGTTGGACGAACAATTAACTCTTCTTCTAATTTAGCCTCAGGATCAACCATTAATTTGCCAGGTTTACTTGGATCATTTTTTAAACGATAATGCGTTACAATAGCACATTCTTTTGCAAAACCTTCAGCATTCTTTTCTTCAGCTTCAAATAAACTTTTTGGTACAAACAAAGGGAAGTAGGCGTTTACATGACCAGTTTCTTTGAACATTCTATCTAACACATCTCGCATGTTTTCCCATAAAGCAAAACCATAAGGTTTAATTACCATACAGCCACGCACTGCAGTATAATCTGCTAACTGACCTTTTAAAATTAAATCGTTATACCATTGACTATAATCTTGAGCTCTTGATGTTAATTCTTTTGCCATAATATCCTTTTAATCAAACCAAAATTGTATTAAAACTGTTAAATAATTTTTTATTGTCAATACTTTTTATTTGAAATAAAAATCAAGTTTCTCTTTTTTAAAATATTTAACAAAACTTGACTACTAAAAAAATTACCTTGGTAAAGTTTTTGAATTCTATTTGTATCAGCAATTGGCAGCAAATGTATGATAAGTTCAATTTCATCATTTTTAAAACTTGTTTTATGAAATATACTTTACAATTTATTACCCTATTTTCATTAGTGGTTTTTGCATCTTGCAAGTCTGCTTATAAAAACATGCAAACCCCAGACGATTTATATTATTCTCCTGCAACAGGAATCGACAAAGAAGAAGTAAAAGAAAATAATAATACTGTAAGATTAAGCAATTACAATGATCGTTTTTTAACTTATAAAGTAAGAAACAGGTATCTCTGGGGCTGTATTGATGATTATTCATATTGGAATGACATTAGATACAATAATTGCAATTGTTATAATGGAAATTACAATCATTGGAATAGCCCTTATTTAACCAATATGTGGAGTTGGCAAGGGTATCATAATCCCAATTATTATTTAGCTCCTTATGCTTATACCACAATAAAAACTGGAAATAGTATTAATACAAAAATCACATCTTACAACAACACGAATTATAACAATTTTAATGTTAAACCTATAAAATCATCTAGCAGTGTTTCTTTTCCAACAATAAATCCAACAAGGGTTTTCGAAACCTCAGGGTCAGCACCAAGTAGTAATGCTGGCGGCAATAGTGGAGGTTTTAATAGCACAGGTAGTAGTGCAGAAAAACCTAGACAAGGAAGACCATAAAATTTAAATTTTAAAATTTTACTTAATACATTTTATGAAAAAATATTTTTACTTTTTTATTTTATTTTCTTGTTCTCTTTCATTTGCTCAAACTCCTGATGATGCCTTACGGTCTGCATGGTTTACACAAAATGGAAGTGCAAGAGTGGTGGCTATTGGTGGTGTGATGGGAAGTTTGGGTGGCGATATTTCTGCTGCTAATATTAATCCTGCTGGGCTGGGTTTATATAAAACCAAAGAAATAGTTTTTAATGCAGGATTACTAAACAATAACAACAAATTTAATTTTAGAGATACTTTAAATAGCAGCGAAAAAAATATTTTTAGATTCAGTGGCTTTGGTTTTGTATTAGGACAAGGAGCTAAATACAGCAAAAGCAAACTTCGTAGCACAGCATTTGCTCTATCCTTCAATCAAATTGCCAATTACCAAAATAATATTAGTTTTAAAGGTGTAAACAATTACAGCAGTTTTAGTGAACAATATTTAGAAGAGTTGGTAGGAGATAAAGCCGATACAAATGCTGCTTTAAAAAATTATATTTTTGGTTCATCGTTAGCATTTAGAACATATTTGGTAGATACTTTAGCCGATAATTCTGGAAAATTTATTGGATATAAAAGTTTAGTACCTATATCAACAGGAGTTATACAAAACTACAATGCACAAACTCGTGGTGCTTATCATGAATTGAGTTTGGCATTTGCAGGAAATTACAGTGACAAATTTTATGTTGGAGCAAGTTTAGCTATACCTATCATCAGCTATAAAAGAGAATTGGAATATTCTGAAACCGATGCAACCAATAATCCAAACAACAAGTTTGCATATTTTAATTTTAAAGAATCGTTTCAATCATCAGGAGTTGGTTTAGGACTAAAGCTAGGCACAATTTATAAACCTGCAGAATTTTGGCGTTTAGGTTTCGCATTTCATTCACCTCAAGTCATCAGCTTTAAAGATAAAATTAGAGCATCGATGAAAACCAATACTGAAAGCTATGCAGGTACTATTAGTGAAACGAGTGATGCGTTAAATAACAATAATGCTGGTGAAAGAAATTATACCTTAATTACACCTTATAGATTTATTGCCAGTGCTAGTTATGTTTTTAGAGAAATTGAAAACACTAAAAAACAAAGAGCATTTTTAAGTGCCGATATTGAATTTGTAAATTATAAAGGAGCAAGATTTTTAAAGACAGATGATAACGGTGAACTAGTAAAAAATTATTATGAAACTTTAAATAATGCCACTAAGAATACTTATAAAGGCAATTTTAATTTTAAGTTAGGAGGCGAAATTAAATTTGATCCTTGGATGTTTAGATTGGGTGCTGCTTATTATGGTAGTCCTTACCAAGCTGATGCTATTAAAGCAGATAGAATAGTTTTAAGTGGAGGCTTAGGTTATAGAAATCATGGCATGTTTATAGACCTTGCTTTTGCTCATAGCATAGTTAATGATGCTCAGTTTCCGTACAGATTAAATGATAAAGCCAACACCTTTGCTGCACAAACAGGCAATATTCAAAACATTATGATGACTGTAGGATTTA
>JANPAT010000390.1:0-1978 GCA_031430075.1 Chitinophagaceae bacterium
TAAAGCCAATTGCAGGGTTATTAAATGAAGTAAACAATAAATCGGTTAATACAGATTTTTCTTGATCAATTGATTTTTGAGCTGTAATACTGGGTACATGAAGTTTAAAATAAATTTCAGAAACCAATTCAACTTTTGCTGCTTGTATACTGCTTACTGTTGAAATTTTGCCTCCAACATCATCTAATTTTTTTGCAAATTGTTTTAAACAATCTTGAAGTCTTTCATTAGTTATGGGCTCGGCTTCTTTAACTGATTCAATAGTGTATTTATCGCCAACTTTTTCTTTTAGAGCTTCTAATAGTGATTTTTTAGTGCCATTATTTAATGAAGATAATTTTGGAGGAACAGCTTTTTTTTGTTCTGGCTGAGGCTCTAATACTTTATCAGGTATATATGATGATAATTCTTCTGGAATATATGGTGCAGAAATATTTTTTGTTTGATGTAATTTTTTTTCTTGCTCCACAAACAACTTGGCTTCTTTGGGTTGTTTTATTTGAATGGACTGAATAGATTTAAATTTTAAACCAAAAGGTTGATCAAAGCTCTTTTTTTTTATTACTTGCCCATCTTGAATACTTAGCTCTATCGCTTGTTGTAAAAAATTTAATTTAATTAATGCAAGCTCGATATGTAGTTTTTTATTACGAGCCATTTTATAAGCCAACTCTGACTCGTTTAAAATATTTAATGCACTTACCAAATAACCAATATCAATTTTGTTAGCAGTTTCAAAATATTTCTGTTGCATACCTTCAACCACATCTAATAATTGTGCAGCTTTAGCATCTTTACAAACCAATAAATTTCTTAAAAATTCTGCAAAGCCATTAAGCACCATATCTCCTTCAAAACCTTTTCTATTTATCTCATCATACAATAACAAAGCAGCAGCTAAATCTTGTTGTTGCAGTTGTTCAATAAGTTTAAAATAATAATCGTGGTCTAAAATATTTAAGTGTTCAATGGTATTTTGATAATTTACTTCACCACCTGAAAAACTAACAATTTTATCCAATATGCTTAAAGCATCTCGCATACAACCTTCGCTTTTTTGTGCAATGATTTGAAGGGCAGATTTATCGGCTTTAATATGTTCTTTATCGATAATTTCTTGTAAATGCACAACAGTATCATTCGTTGTGATTCTTTTAAAATCGAATATCTGACAACGAGATAATATGGTAGGAAGTATTTTATGTTTTTCGGTTGTAGCTAAAATAAAAATGGCATAGCTTGGTGGTTCTTCTAATGTTTTTAAAAAAGCATTGAATGCACTTGTACTAAGCATATGAACCTCATCAACAATATAAATTTTATACTTTCCTGCTTGAGGTGCAAAACGAACTTGTTCAACTAAATTTCTAATATCATCTACAGAATTATTACTTGCTGCATCTAGTTCATGAATATTTAAAGAACCCCCATCATTAAAACTTACACAACTTACACAAGTATTACATGCTTCGCCTTCCTCACTAATATTGGTACAATTAATTGTTTTAGCTAAAATTCTTGCACAAGTTGTTTTACCCACACCCCTTGGTCCACAAAATAAAAATGCATGTGCTAATTGATTATTCTTAATGGCATTTTTTAATGTAGTTGTAATATGAGATTGACCAACAACTGTATTAAACTCCTGAGGGCGATACTTACGTGCTGAAACAATGAATTTATCCATACAAGTTGCAAGTTAAGGGTTCAACTATTTTAATGAACAAAAAAAGGGAATAAGTTTTCAACTCATTCCCTTTAAAACAATTTTGGTACTTTTTTTTAGGCTTTTTTACATGCTTCAGTACAAACATGCCCTTTTTCTCCATGGGCCATAACACATTTACCTGCTTTTTTGCAAGCATCTGTACAAACATGGGCTTTCATGCCTTTTTTGTCTTTGCTGCAACAAGCTTTTTTACATTTTTCGCCATCTTTTAAAACACATTTACCTGCTTTTTTGCAAGCATCTGTACAA
>JANPAT010000391.1:0-2724 GCA_031430075.1 Chitinophagaceae bacterium
TCAACAATTTTACATGAGTTTTCAAGATCGCTTTTTGGAAGATTCTTAAGCCAATCGTGCACATTTAATCTATTACAGCCGCCGGTACTACATCCTCCATTGCTTTTACAGCCATTTGGTTTACCTGTACCACAAGATCCACATCCCATGTTATTGAGTTTAGAGCATTAATAATTGAATTGTTTGAGGATTGAAAATAAAAAAGGGCCAGACAAATGTTTGGTTTCAAACATTTTTATTTAGAAATACATATATAAAACTAAACTCAAGGTTTAGTAAATTTTTATTTAAGCCCTTCACACAATTGCACTTTCTCTTTTATATATTGAACTATTTCTTCATGCCACTTTACACTTCTTCAAAATACAAACCTCAATACACCAAAAATAGAGGATTTTTTTAATTTTTTCAAAATCTTATGTATCTTGTTGCCCTAACTACTGGTTTATGGCATTAAAACTTATTGATCACGGATCTGAAGAATACCAACAAATGGTAGATTTAAGATTTAATGTTTTGCGTAAACCCCTTGGCTTAGATTTTAGTAGCGAAGAGCTTGAAAAGGAAAAAGAAGACGTTTTATTGGGATGTTTTGATGAAGAAAAGCTTGAAGGTTGTTGTTTATTAACCCCAGTTGGTACCAATGCTTTTCGGTTAAGACAAATGGCTGTAATGAATGGCTTACAAGGTAAAGGTATAGGTAGGGTATTGATGAGTTTTTCTGAAAATATTGCTAGAGATATGGGTAAGGAAAAATTGATTATGCATGCAAGGAAGTCTGCAGTTGGTTTTTATGAAAAGCTTGGCTACAAAATTTATGGCGAAGAGTTTGAAGAAGTTACTATTCCACACTATGTAATGGAAAAGGTTTTATAATAACTTTTCTTCTTTCACGTTTTAGTACTAGCGTGAAAGTTTTTATTTCAATACTATTTTGTTGTATTCATTGGTTTGCTTTAGCAACTGACTCTACGAGCTATATAATTTATTTTAATTTTAATGATGATAAACTAACTTCTGAAAGCCAACAAAAGCTAGCCGATTATTTTAATTCGTTCGATTATGTAAATTATAGAATGACTAAAATAGTTATTGTTGGTCATACAGATCAAATAGGAACTAGTGGTTTTAATTATGATTTATCCATCAGAAGAGCGAATACAATTGCAGTATTTTTAATTTCTCTTAAAATACCACTTAATATTTTATCTCCTTTGGAAGGTTTTGGAAAAGATAAATTAATAACACCTAATTTAGATGAAGAAGCAAGGTCATATAATAGAAGGGTTGAAATTATTACCTACTACGAAAAAATTATACGTGTTAAAAAAGATAAGCCTCCATCTGTTTTTGACCCTCCTGTAGAAATAAAAAAACCTGCTGAAAATGTTAAGCTTTCTGATAAAATGAAAGACAGCACTTTAAAAGTTGGAGACAAAATTGAACTGCCAAATATTTTCTTTTATGGAGGATTACCTGTTTTTTTACAAATTTCATATCCTTATTTAGAAGAAATGGTTGCTACACTACAACAATATCTAAATGTAGAAATAGAAATTCAGGGTCATGTTTGTTGTACAAATGATGTTGATGGAATTGATAACTCTACAGGAAAAAGAAACCTTTCTGAAGTTAGGGCAAAAGCCGTGTATGATTATTTAGTTGAACATGGAATTGATAAAAAAAGAATGCAACACAATGGTTATGGCCATCAATTTCCAATTACACTTGAGAGAACAGAAGCAGAAAGAACTCGTAACAGAAGGGTTGAATTAAAAATCTTAAAAAAATAAGATTCTCAACCTTAAACAACAAATACCTTTAACAATTCGTTTTTCTTTATACAAGTATTTTTACTTTTTATAATTCATGAAGAAAATTTTTTTATATACAATAGTTGCTCTATTATTTATTTCTTGCGAAAAAGAATATAGTGTTGAAGGAACAAGTATTGGTAGCGGTAATGCAACTGGCACTTTACAAGACTCTGCTGGAAACTGTAAAAACATTTTTGTTTCTGGAATTTATAAAGAGGCAACTACCTTAAACGCTTCGAATTATATTATAGCCAATGTAACTTTTAATACCGCGGGTTATTATAAAATTTATTCGGATACAGTTAATGGTATTTGGTTTTACACAGAGGGTTATGCTTTCTCGGCAGGCTTAAAAAATATTACTATAAATGGATTTGGTGCCCCATTTTTGGCAGTTAATGCAAATTTTAAACTTCGATTTGGAAACAGTGTTTGTAATTTTCAAGTTGTTTATAATGGAGGCCTTATTGTACAAAACGCCAACAATGATTATTTCCCCACTTCAACTTTAAGCAATTGGACGTATTACAATTCAAGCATTAGTGATACTGTTATTATTAATGTTTTAGCAACTAATAAAACTATCGATGGAAATTTATATCGACAGTTTCATTTGTATGTTCCTTTTTTTAGTGCTCATGATACTTTATATTATAGAAAAGATGGAACAGGTAATTATTACAGATATTATGTAATTGGAAGTGGACCAAAAGCTGAATTTACATTTTTAAAAGATTATGCAAGTGCTGGTACAACCTGGGAAAGTCCTGTTGTTGTAGGTACATTATCTGGCAATCCTGCCAATGTAAAATATAAATTTACTTTAACTGCAAAAGATATAACTGCAACAATAGGAGGCAAAGTAATAGATAGTATTATTACCGTTAAAGAAGAAACTCAATATTTT
>JANPAT010000392.1:0-1894 GCA_031430075.1 Chitinophagaceae bacterium
TTATAGCATATAACTTGACAGCCGTACCTATGCATCAACTGTATCCATACAGTAATAAAAATATTAAAAAGTGGGCCCAAATCATGCTCATTGCATTCGCGTCTATACAACTTCAAGCACAGAAACCTTTAAAATTTTCTGAACCAACTTATTCTGTTGGTGGCAATAATTATTCATCGTATGTAAAGGATAAAAATTCAATAAAACCAAGAATTATATCAATAAACAAAAAAGGAGTTTTTAGCAGAAAAGATAAATTCGTTGGTTATACTCTACGATTAGAAAACAATTTAAGGCAAGATCAGTCTGGAGAAATTGGTTTAAAAGTAATCAATCAATCAGGCAGTATATTATATCAAGACGTTGCAGGGTTTACCATGAGAAAAAAAAGTGAATTTGAAAAGAATTATTTTTTCGATGTTACTTATATGCAACCTGGTTATTATACTTCAACCATGTACATCTCATCTACCCAATATGTAGATACCATCAGCTATACTTTTGCATTTGAACCAACAACAGCTGCAGCAATGGTTTCAACTGGTCCATCAGATTTTGTAAATTTTTGGGAGCAAGCCAGAAGAGAATTGAATAATACTAGAACAGATATTGCAATTCGCCCAAGGCCAGATTTATATAGAAAAAATCACAACACATTCGAAATAGAATATCAATCTGTTGATAAAGCAATAATTTATGGTTGGTTAACAGTGCCTGCAGATAAAAGTTCTCATCCTGTTTTGTATATTATTTCAGATTATCAAAGTGAATTAATTCCTGAGTACAGAAAAGATGTTGCAGTATTATCTATCAACACCAGAGGTACCGGACCAAGCAATCAAAATTATAATTTGGGCTACGATCAATTAGGTTTATACAATATTGCAGATAGAAATAAATACTTTATGAAGGGTGTGTATTTAGATGGTTTAAGAGGAGTTGATGTAATTTTTCAAGCAGCAAATCAACTTCATTTAGATACCAGAAAAATTGTAGTGCAAGGTGCCGGATTAGGTGCAAGTGTTGCAGCATATTTAGGAGCAATTGATACTAGAGTTTCTGGTGTTGTTTTGGAAGCTCCAAACTTTATTGGATTTACAAGTTTGTTGAATAGTAGTCAGGGTTTTCCTGCTTCTATGTTTAATAGTTCAATTGGGCAAAGAAGAATTACAAAAGATAATGTTTTGAATACTTTAGAATATTTCGACCCAATATATTTTGCACCATATATCAGTAATAGAATATTAGTAGGTTATAGCACAAATAATAGCAATGCTCCTGCTCAAAACGTTATTCAATTTATAGATCAATTAAGAATAAATAAAAAAGATAAATACGAATGTAAAAACTGTGGAAATACTTTAAAGAAAGGTTTTTATGGTTTTAAAGAAACATGGTTGAAAGAAAGATTTGGACAACCATAAAAAATAAATAAACTTTATAAAATCATTTCAATGAAAAGCAACATATCAAAAATTTTTATAGCTGTTTTGTTAACTTTAAGTTTTCAACAAACAGTTAAAGCTGGTTTCCCTATTGGAAATGGCAGATGGTTGCTTGTTCCAACTTATACTAAATACCATGCAGATGGTTATTGGGATAACACTGGCATTTACAACAACTTTGCTAATAAAGGCAGATACGAATCTGATTATTTTGGATTATTTGGAGGTGTTGGAATAGGAAGAGATGTTGATTTAGTTTTCAATATACCTTATGTTCAACAGCGTTATTTAGAAAATGGGCAAGTTAAAGAATCACTTTCTGCTGTTGGTGATGTTAGTGTTGGTTTATCTTATTTCATTAATCATTTCGATTATTATAAGCATCTTTCTATAACTGGTTCTCTTATTTTTCCAGCATACCCTTCAATCGAACAAACCTATTTGCTACC
>JANPAT010000393.1:0-3935 GCA_031430075.1 Chitinophagaceae bacterium
AAAATGTGTATTTAGATACGATGATGGCTGCAACAAAAAAACTTCAAGAAAAACTTTTTAAAGAAATGAAGGCTAGAATTAAAGAAAAAGACCAATCGGTTCCATATTTTAAAAATGGCAATATTTATAATATTGTTTTCCATCTTCTGTTCTTGAATAATAATAATATCCATTTTTAAAATAAGGAACCGATTGGTCTTTTTCTTTGATTCTAGCTTTCATTTCGGTAAAAAGCTTTTCTTGTAATTTTTTTGTTGCAGCCATCATCGTATCTAAATACACATTTTCTGCTATTAAATATTCAACCACTTTTGTGCTATCTGATCCTTTTCCAAAATAGTCATACATCCAAAAATAAGGGTCATTAACTGTGTCGGCATGCAACATTCTTTTATGTTCTTTTTGATCGGCAATTGGTGCTTTGGCATCACTCCATGTGTAGGCAGTTGTTTTCATTTCGTTTTTAGAATTACAAGCAAATAAGCACAATAAAAATATTGTAGCAATAAATTTTATTTTCATTTTTATTTTTTATAAAGTGAATATAAGTGGAATAATTAATGTGTTAATTTTTTTTGATAAACACATCTTATTTAAAACACAGAATGATATATTAACTTAATATTTCCCTTCTAGTTTATTGGTATATTCAAATGTTCCTAATCGAAATTTTATTGGAACTTTTGTAACTTTTTCAAGTTGCCATTCTTTTTGGCAAAAAAATCCCCAATCTAAGGATTGATAATTTGATGAAAAAGTAAATGGTTTTGTGTATAAAAAACTGGAATCTTTTTTTATTTTTTGAGAATTTAATTTGGGGTTGTACTGGCTTAATGCTGAAAGACTATACCAACAACTAAACAATAGCATTATATATGTTTTTTGAAACTTCAATTTTAATAGGTTGTTTAAAATAAAAATAGCGATGAAAACTTATTTTCCATCGCTATTAAAATAATTTCATTAATAATATCTTATCTGGTAAATTTTAATTTCTTTCCAGGATAAATTCCTGTAGCTCCTAATTCTTCTTCAATACGAATTAACTGATTGTATTTGGCAATTCTATCTGAACGAGAAGCTGAACCTGTTTTAATTTGACCACAATTTAATGCCACAGCCAAATCGGCAATAGTTACATCTTCTGTTTCACCACTTCTATGACTCATAATAGTATTGTAACTATTCATTTGAGCTAAACTAACTGCATTAATAGTTTCTGTAATAGTTCCAATTTGATTTACTTTAACCAATAATCCATTGGCTGTTTTGCTGTCAATACCTTGTTGCAAACGAGTTACATTGGTTACAAACAAATCATCCCCTACTAGCTGACATCTATCTCCAATGGTATCAGTTAAATTTTTCCAACCCTTCCAATCATCTTCAGCCATAACATCTTCAATTGAAACAATTGGATATTTTTTAACCCAACTCTCCCAATACTTCACCAATTCATCACTACTCATTACTTTACCACTACTTTTATGAAAAACATATTTCTTTTTCTTAGCATTCCACAACTCACTATTGGCAGCATCCATAGCAATTACAATTTGACTACCTGTTTTATATCCTGCAGAAGTTATAGCTTGTAAAACTGTTTCAATAGCTTCTTCATTGCTTTGCATATTTGGTGCAAACCCTCCTTCATCACCAACATTTGTGCTGTATCCCTTTTTCTTTAAAACAGATTTTAATACATGAAATATTTCTGTACCCCAACGCAAACCTTCACTGAAGGAGCTTGCCCCAATAGGCATAATCATAAATTCTTGAAAATCTATTTTATTATCGGCATGTGCACCTCCATTTAAAATATTCATCATCGGCACAGGTAATGTTCTTGCATTTGCACCACCAATATATCTGTATAATGGCAAGCCAGCTTCATCAGCAGCAGCTTTTGCACAAGCCATACTTACAGCTAAAATGGCATTTGCACCCAATTTCGATTTATTAGGAGTGCCGTCTAAATCAATCATAGCTTGATCTATTGCTACTTGTTCACTCACATCAAAACCCATTAAAGCCTCAGCAATTTTTTCGTTTACATTTTTAACAGCTTTTAATACGCCTTTTCCAGCATATATTTTTGCATTACCATCTCTTAATTCTGCAGCTTCATGTATTCCAGTACTAGCACCACTTGGCACTGCTGCTCTACCCATACAACCTGCTTCTGTTAATACATCAACTTCAACAGTTGGATTACCACGACTATCTAAAATTTGTCTTGCATGAACGTCTAAAATAAAACTCATAAAATTTCAATTTGTTGCAAATGTAATGTTAGTAAGGTTTTAAGATGTTAATTTTGTATTACGATTCTTTATATTTCTTAAAAATGCAAAAAGTCAATAATCACCAACTGTATATTTTTTTAATTTCTGTATTACTAATAAAAGTAATTTTTTCTTTTTTTATTGAGTTAGGAAACGATGAAGCTTATTACTATACCTATGCATTAAAACCTCAGTTGAATTATTTTGATCATCCTCCAATGGTGGGTATTTTAATTAGATTATCAACTTTAAACTTAACTTTTGTTAATGATGTTTTATTACGACTGGGGCCAAGTATATCTTGCTTGATTGCATCACTATTTTTATTTAAAACTGTAGAAATTTTATATAACAGAAATGCAGCTTGGTACACAGTTGTAATGTATAACCTTGCTGTTTATACTACAATTATTGCAGGATGGTTTATTTTGCCTGATAGCCCTCAATTACCTTTTTGGTGTGCTGCACTTTATGTAATGGTGAAAATAATTTTTCAACAAAATGATAAAGAAATTAAGCTATGGGCTGTATTAGGTGCTTTAATTGGTATAGCTTCTTTATGTAAAATTCATGCATTGTATTTATGGGTTGGCTTTGGATTATTTATATTTTTTTATCGTTTTAAATGGCTCGCTAATTGGAGGTTGTACTTGAGCATTTTTATAACACTTCTTTTTTTACTACCCATCTTATTTTGGAATATAGAAAACAACTTTATTACTTATCGTTTTCATTCAGAAAGAGTTTCTCATACTACAATTAAAATGGATTCTTTTTTACGAGAAGTAATTGGAGAAGCATTGTATCAAAACCCAATTTTATTTGTATTGATAATAGTTTCATTAGTTTATTTTATTAAACAAAAAAGCACTCATCAACAAACAAAAAATAAAAAACATTTTCTATTATTAATGAGTTTGCCCATGATTTTTTTGTTTTGGGCTTTTAGTTTTTTTAATGATATTTTTCCTCATTGGAGTGGCCCAGCTTATATTCCCTTGTTCATTATTGCTGGTTATTATCTTTCAGAAAAATTTATTTCACCATTTCCAATTTGGCTAAAGCTCAGTGCAGGATTGATGTTGATAGCCATGTTCTCGATAACATATTTAGCAAATTTTTCATCAATTAATTTAGGCAGTAAAGAAAAAAAGAGTTTTGGAGAATATAGCCCAACCCTTGACATTAGTGGCTGGAAAGATTTTAGTAACGATTTTGACAAATTAGCAAAACAAGATTTAGCACAAAATAAAATGCAAACGAATAGTAAAATTGTTGTAAATAAATGGTTCCCTGCTTGTCAATTGGATTTGTATACTTCACGAAAAACAGGTATATCCATTGTAGCCATTGGTAGTTTAGCCGAAGTACATCATTATGCTTGGCTTAATACAATTAGGCCATCGTTAAAACTTGGAGATGATGCATATTGTATTGTTCCATCAAATGTTCCTACAAATGTTATTGAAAGCTACAACCTTTATTTTACAAGCATTGCACAGCCCGATACTATTAAACAATTACGACAAGGTGTTGCGGTAAGATATTTTTATATTTGGAAATTAAAAAACTGTAAACAAGTACCTGATGATATTCTTGAACAGAATTTTAACAAAATCATGGCACGATAAATGTTTAATATTGATGATT
>JANPAT010000394.1:0-8793 GCA_031430075.1 Chitinophagaceae bacterium
TATTTTTTACTAAAGCAAACTTCACTGCTTTTTCGTAAAACTTCTCATCGCTAATCATTCCGTATTGAACAAATATTTTAATATCATCCCATTTGGCTTCAAAATCAGCTCTGTCTTTTTTAAATAACTCCTCTAATTTATCTGCAACTTTTTTAGTGATGTGGCTGTTGATTTTTTTAACATTAGGATCGCCTTGTAAATAACTTCTACTCACATTTAATGGAATATCTGGACTATCAATAACACCATGTAACAACATTAAAAATTCTGGAACAATTTCTTTTACTTCATCAGTAACAAAAACCTGATTGCTGTATAATTGAATTTTATCTTTCTGAATTTCGTAGCTCTGTTTAATTTTAGGGAAGTATAAAATACCTGTTAAATTGAAAGGATAATCTACATTTAAATGAATCCAAAACAAAGGTGTTTCATTAAAAGGATACAGCTCTTTATAAAAATTTTCGTAATCTTCTTTAGTTAATTCACTTGGCTTTTTAACCCAAATTGGAGAAGTGTTGTTGATAGGAGTTTCAGCCTCCCCACCCTCCAAAGGAGGGCTTTGAGAATCGACCCCTGCATTCTCTAATTCACCTCCTTTGGAGGGGTTAGGGGTGGCTTCTTTAAAATAAATAGGTATGGGTAAAAATTTACAGAATTTATCTAACACTGCTTTTACTCTATATGGTTCTAAAAATTCTTTGCTTTCTTCGTTGAGGTGTAAGATAATTTTTGTACCTCTATCTTTTTTCTCTACTTCGTACAATTCAAATTCAGGACTTCCATCACAACTCCAATACACTGTTGGCTCATCATCATTATGACTTTGAGTAATCACTTCAACTTTTTCTGCCACCATAAATGCACTATAAAATCCTAACCCAAAATGACCAATAATATTGGCGTCTTTATATTTTTCTAAAAACTCTTCAGCACCACTAAAAGCAACTTGGTTCAAGTATTTATCTACTTCATCTTTACTCATACCTACACCCCTATCGCTAATAGTTAAGGTTTTTTCTTTTGCATCTAAAACCACGTCAATTCTTAAATCGCCCAACTCACCTTTTGCTTCCCCAATACTTGAAAGTGTTTTTACTTTTTGAGTGGCATCAATGGCATTACTTACTAATTCTCGTAAAAAAATGTCGTGTTCACTGTACAAAAACTTTTTAATTATAGGAAAAATGTTTTCGGTATGTACCCTTATTTGTCCTTTTTGCATATTTCAATAATTTTTAATTGCAGCAATTGCAATACTTTGAATAATTTCTGCTACAAAGTCAAATAAAATACCAAGCTAATAAATGCTGACAAGCTGACAAGAACAGCCTGTAATGGCTGATTAAATTACATAAGAAAAGATAAAAGCACAGTTAATTGGCATTATTTAGCCACCAGTTGCACCATGACGAACCTTATAGGATTTTTTATTTTTTTTCGATTTTTCATATTCTAAAACTGCAGCTGGTTTTACTGTTTTTTTAATAGTTGTATCTGCAACCTGAACAGTTTGCTGAATTTTAGGTTGAAACAATTCGCCAAAAACAAAATTTTCTGTTTTTAGAGTGTTACCAGTTTCAGGATCAAAATATTTCCAATAACCATGTGGTTGAGCGTAGGATTCAATTTTAATAATTTTTCGATAGTATTTATTTTCATCATACACATCTTGCACATCAATAGTATCAAATTTTTTAATGGGGTCAACAGCTCGCCAACATTCTTCACGTATTAATCTACCATCAAATAAATAATGCTGGTACCCACTTTTCATTCCCCATTTATAATTTTCTTTAGCAAGTAATAAACCATATTCATCATATTTTCTCCAAATGCCTTCTTTTAAATTATTCACAAATAATCCTTCTTCATCAAAAGCAGGTTCAATTCGCAATGCATTTACATGAATTTTCCAACGCCCTACTTTTTTATCATTCATATCAACTCTATTTAATGTATCTCCATTTTCTAAAACTGTATAGCTTTTATATTGTGCCATAGCAATAGAACCCATCAACACAAAACAAAAAAATAGTAACGGCTTCATTAAAAATAATTTTTCCGAAATTAAGTTATCAACAACATTTAATTAACTTTATACAATAACATTATTTGTTAATTATTGAATTGTTTTATTTTCGTAGCATATATGAAGAAAATTGAATTAGAAATAGTTGCTTTATCTCACAGCATTACAACATCAAGTTCTTATGCTGTTGTTTTAGGTGAGATGAATGGATCGAGGAGATTACCAATTGTAATAGGCAGTTTTGAAGCACAAGCTATTGCTGTAGCTTTAGAAAATGTAAAACCTAGCCGGCCATTAACTCACGATTTAATTAAAAACTTTATGGGATCTTTTGGAGTTGAATTGCAAGAAATATTAATTAGTGATTTGCAAGAAGGTATTTTTTATTCGAAATTAGTTTGTTATTCAGCAAACGATACTATTGAAATAGATAGTAGAACCAGTGATGCTTTGGCTCTTGCTGTAAGATTTAATTGTCCAATTTATATTTACGAAAATATATTACAAGCATCTGGAATACTTGTTGATGAACAAGAAACAAGTAAAGAAAATATTGGGTCGATAACGATTGATGAAAAAGAAAAAACTACTGATGATGATTTATCGAACATGAGTATTTCAGAACTACAACATTTTTTAGAAACTGTTTTAGAAAAAGAAGATTATTTAAAAGCCATTTCTATTAGAGATGAGATTAATAGAAGAAAAAAATAACAAGACGCATTAACCATTATTACTAACCTTGCTGAATATAATTCCAAAAGAATGATTTCATTCCCGAATGCTAAAATTAATCTGGGGTTAAACGTTGTAGAAAAAAGAACTGATGGTTTTCATAATTTAGAAACTATTTTTTTACCTATCAGTATTAATGATGCATTAGAAATTATTACTGTAAAAGAAAAAGGAGCTACTTTAGAATTTACTTATTCTGGCTTACCAATTATGGGAAATACCAATGAAAACCTTTGTGTAAGAGCTTATTATTTACTACAACAAGATTTTAAATTACCTGCAATAAAAATGCATTTGCATAAATCTATTCCAATGGGTGCTGGTTTAGGAGGTGGCAGTGCAGATGGAGCTTTTACTTTAAAGCTTTTAAATACAATTTTTAAACTAAAATTAACCGAACAACATTTGCTAGATTATGCCTTGCAATTAGGAAGTGATTGTCCTTTTTTTATTAAAAACAAACCCTGTTTTGCAACTTCAAGAGGCGAAATTTTAGAAGAGGTAACAATTAATTTATTTGCTTATGAAATTGTTTTAATTAATCCAAATATTCACATCTCAACAACTAAAGCTTTTTCAAAAATTACTCCACTTCATCCTCAAAAATCAATTAAGACAATTTCTCAACAACCCATAACCACATGGAAAAAAGAATTGATTAATGATTTTGAGAAAAATTTAGCCAATGATTATTTACTGATAGAACATATTAAAAATGTACTATTTCATAATGGTGCAGTGTATGCATCAATGACAGGAACAGGAAGCACGGTTTTTGGTTTATTTAAAAATGTTACAGAAAAGCCTGTTTTCAATTTTCCAAAAGAATATCAAATTTTTTGGACAAAAATTATAGCTTAATTATTTATAGTTTGAAAATTATACTTAAAATATTACAAATAATTTACTGCATTTATGCTTTACTAAGTTTTGTAACTATTATGTTTTTGGCTTTACCTTTTATTTTAATTGCTGTATTATTTGGATTAAAAGGTGGAAATTTTATTTATAAAGTTTGCAGAATTTGGTCGGCCATTTGGTATATAACTGTTGGAATTAGTCACCAAGAAATACTTGAAGTTCCTCATAATAAAAAGAAGCAATACATTTTTGTTGCCAATCATTTATCGTATTTAGATATTCCTCCAATAGTGTTATCTGTTAGGCAACCTGTAAGAGCTTTAGGTAAAGCAGAAATGGTTAAAATGCCCATATTTGGTTTAGTGTATAGGGCAGCAGTAATTCAAGTAAATAGAGACAATTCTTCACATAGAGCCAGAAGTGTTCGTGCTTTAAAAGCAGCTATTCATCATGGAATTTCAATTTTTATTTTTCCAGAAGGATATTTAAACTATTTAAAACAACCATTAAAATCTTTTTACGATGGTGCTTTTAGAATTGCCATTGAAACACAAACTAACATAAAGCCTGTATTATTAATTGATAGCTTAGATAGAATGCGTTATGGAGAATTATTTACCTTAACCCCTGGAAAAAATAGGGTAGTTTTTTTAGAAGAAATTTCTGTTGAAGGATTAACAATGAACGACCTAGAACATTTAAAAAACAAAGTGTATTTAATTATGGAAGAAAAGTTAAAGCAATATATTAATTATGATGAATTGTTTAAACGAATACCACCACAAATAATAACCCATTTCTAACAATACTATTATCTTCGGTACTTCACTTATAACTTATGAATGATATGAAAAAAATGTTGTTGTGTGTAATTACTGTTTTATGCTTTGTTAATATTACAGAAGCACAAACAAAAAGCAATACAATCCTTTCAAAAAAAGAAACAGATTTAGTTGAACTTTTTAAACGTGCTGATTTAAATGATGACCAACAAATAAAATCAAGAGCTGTTATTACAGCTTACGATGCTCAAATTTCAGCAATAAAAACAGATGCAACAATTGCAATTACTGATAAAAAGTATAAAATAGAATTATTAATGATAGAACAAGATATTGAACTTAAAGAAATTATGGGTGCACCTCAGTTCAAAGCTTTTGAAACTGGCAGACGGGTTCAGAAAGATTTTTATTTGAAAAATAAAAATTAACATCCATAAAAAAGTCGAAGTAAAAACTTCGACTTTTTTATGGATTTATTTCAACAATTTTTTTCAAATTAGCTAAATTATCTTCCATCATTTTACCAGTTATTTTTTCATTTACAATACTGCCTAATCTATCTAAAGGAAACCAAGATGCTTTGTTTTCAAATTGCCAGTTAACTATAGTTGAATTCCCTTTTTCAATTAATTGAATGGCGTTTTTAGTTTCTTTTCCTTTTTCATCAACCCAAGAACCTACTATTTCGGTTGCTGATGATGAATAAATATGCATGGATGATTTTCCAATAGTAGTATTTGTTGCAGATTCTATTTTTTTATTGTTTAAACCAGTAACCCATTTTTGCCAACCATAAAAAGTATTTATGTATGGCAATATTTTGGTAGATGATTTTTCAATTTCAATTGTTCGAGAAATTTTTGATTCTGAAGGTAACAACAAACCCATAGCTGTAATAATTACAAAAATTATTACAATACTTATCAATCCTAACTTAATTAATTTCATTTTTGATTACCACAAGTTTTTAGGACACCAATCGCCATATCGATTGCCAATTAAAAAGCCAACCAATAACTCATGTGTACCTCTACTTACTGTGTTTAATTGTGATGTAGTAATATCGTAAGAATACCCAATATTTATAGTGTTACTTACATTCATACCAACCATTCCAGCAAAACCATCTTGATGACGAAAAGATCCACCAAACCAAAATAAATCTTTATATTGAAATTTTGCATTGATATCAATTCCTAATGGCAATGGATCAACCTTGCGTAAAGTAATAGATGGTAAAAAATTCCAATCTTCACTTAAAAACATTCTAACACCAGCAGAAGCAAAAAGATGTGGAACTAATTTCCCTTCTTCAGTTGCTCTTAAAGAGTCGGAAAAAGATATTTTTTGAGATAATAATTGTTGAGCGGAAATTCCTAAAAAGAAATCGCTTGAATACAACCAAATTCCAGCAGAAGCATCTGGCTTAATTCTGTTTAGTAAGCTATTATTTATAGATGAATAAACTGCAGGGTCGTAAGGAGTAGAAAAAACCAATTTATTTACATCTAATGTAAGTTGATTGAACCCTAAACCCACACCAATTGATAAACTTGTTTTTGGACCAATACCAAAATGATAAGCAAATGATGCTGAAGCAGAATTTGTAGTTAAAGGTCCAGTTTTATCATTAATAAATGATACACCAAAACCAAGGTGAGATTCAGTTTTAGTATATTCTTCCCAATATGCTGTACCTCTTGGATTACTCCCATCTGGATGAAAAGTAGTTGGGGTTTCTCTGCCATATGCAGATTTACTTAAAGGCCCATGTAATGTAACATAAGTTGTTACTGGTGCATCTTGCAAACCTACCCATTGCATTCTACTGCTTGCTTTCATGTCCCAATAATTCTCAATGCCTGCAACCGCAGGATTAACAATAAAATTGTTCATAATGTATTGGGTGTAATGTGGTCGTTGTTGAGAAAAAGCACAAATGCTTGTAATCAGCAATAGGCATAAAAGACCTATACGTTTATTAATCATTCGATAAAAATAAATGGAATTTCTGAAAAAATACATTTTTTGATTTCAAATTAAAGTTTAGTTAGCAGTTTATTTATAACTGATTAATTATCTGTACAGTTTTTTCTATCATTTCTGAAGAAATATCTAGATGAACCACAATCCTTACTTGTGTTGGAGAAATTGGGTACATCAAAATTTGGTTTTCTTTCATTTTCTCAATAAATAACTTAGGGGTCATTTCATTTTTTACAGAAAAGATAATGATATTAGTTTCAATAGGTAAAATTTCATCTACAAAACTTTTGGCTTTTAAAGCTGTAGTAATTTTTTGAGCGTTATCATGGTCAATTTGCAGCCTAGCTATATTATTTTGCAATGCATACAAACCTGCAGCAGCAATATATCCAGCTTGTCGCATACCTCCACCAAAAACTTTTCTTACTCGTCTTGCTTTTTTTATGAACTCGCTATTTCCAATAATTAAACTACCCACTGGTGCCCCCAATCCTTTACTTAAGCATATTGAAATACTATCAAAAATTTCTCCATATTGTTTTGGAGATTCTTTTTTGGCAACTATAGCATTGAACAATCTTGCTCCATCAATATGAAATTTTAAATTCTGTTGTTTACACAACTCAGCTATTTTAATCATCTCATTAAAATCGTAACAACTTCCCCCACCTCTATTAGAAGTATTTTCTAAACTTACTAAACTACTTACAGCTTTATGTACATCATCGGCATTTATATAATTTTTTACTTGCTCTGCTGTTATTCTACCCCTATCTCCAACAATAACATTTACAGAACAACCACTATTGAAAGCAATTCCACCTGCTTCATATTGAAAAATATGACTGGTTCTATCACAAATTACTTCATCACCTGGTTGAGTATGACATTTAATTGCAATTTGATTGGTCATTGTACCACTTGAACAAAATAAACTGGCTTCCATACCAAACATTTCGGCAGTAAAATGTTCTAATTCATTAATGGTTGGATCTTCATGAAAAACATCATCTCCTACTTTGGCTTTAAACATTGCATCCAACATTGCTGCTGTGGGTTTAGTAACTGTATCGCTTCTATAATCTATCATAAAACGAAGATATTAAAACATAGTTCTTGATTTAAAAAATTTATTATAAATGAAAAATTTAAATTGGGAACTGTAAATTATTTAATTTTATTTGTATATAAATTTTAACGCATGAAATTATTAGAAGGAAAAACATCTATTGTTACAGGTGCAGCAAGAGGAATTGGTGCTGCTGTTGCTTTAAAACTTGCTCAGCATGGAAGCAATATTGCATTTACATATATTAGTGATAGTAGTGCAGAGAAAGCAAAAGCTTTAGAAAATGAGTTAATGAGTTTAGGTGTAAAAGCAAAAGCTTACCAAAGCAATGCAGGTGATTTTGCTGCATGTGAAGCTTTTGTAAATGAGGTGTTGAAAGATTTTGGAAATATTGATGTTTGTGTAAATAATGCAGGCATTAGCAAAGATAATTTATTACTCAGAATGACTTCAGAACAGTGGGATGATGTGATGAATATTAATTTGAGGAGTGTATTTAACATGACTAAACAAGTAATTAGACCTATGATGAAAGCAAAATGTGGAAGTATCATTAACATGAGCTCAATTATTGGCATTAGAGGAAATGCAGGTCAAAGTAGTTATGCAGCAAGTAAAGCTGGTGTGATTGGATTTACAAAATCTGTTGCACATGAACTAGGAAGTAGAAATATTCGTTGTAATGCAATTGCTCCAGGTTTTGTTGAAACTGATATGACACATTATTTAAAAGATGGAGATGCATCAACAGAATTTTTAAAGAAAATTCCACTAAATCGTTTTGGTAAAGCAGAAGAAATTGCTGATGTTACTTTATTTTTAGCCAGTGAAATGAGCAGCTATGTTACAGGACAAGTAATTAGTGCTTGCGGTGGACTTAATATATAATTATTAAGTGTAAATTGTTAATTTAGACTGGATTCAATAATTAATAATTAATAATTAATAATTTACCCTTATAGAAGAACCGCTGCTAAAGCATAATCTGCAACTAAAATTAAAATACAACTTACAACAACTGCACTTGTGCTAGCTCTCCCAATTTCAAGTGCCCCACCTTTTACATTGTAACCATAATATGCAGCAATACTGCTGATGATAAAAGCAAATGTATATGCTTTATACAAAGCAAAATTGATATTGTAAAAATTGATATTTTGTCTTAATCCACTATCAAAAATATCAGGAGCAATTACACCAGTCATAGCACCAGCTTGTCTTCCACCCCAAATTCCTAAAACAAACGATAATACAACCAAACATGGAATTACAATTAATGAGGCCAAAATTTTAGGAAGAATTAGAAAATTTTTAGTATTGATTCCCAT
>JANPAT010000395.1:0-3639 GCA_031430075.1 Chitinophagaceae bacterium
TCTACTTTTGTAAATCTTTTTAAGCCAATATGCATCATTATTAATTCATCCCCATCAGCAAAACTGTTTAATGCATCTTTACCCGATTTGTTAATTCTATCGGCTGCATCATAAATATACGTTCTAATAATATCTGTATAAATATTGGCAGCTTCTCCTTGTGTATTTTGAAGTTTAATAACTCTGAGTAAAGCACTTTCTGCATGAAAAATTTCAATAGCTATATCAGCAATGTTCATCAATACCTCTTGTTCTTTATCTAACTGCATCATTAATTTTTGAACTGCAGCCCCTGCAACCATTAGCATGGCTTTCTTAAAGTTATTAATGTACTTTATTTCTTTTGCAAATATTCCTTCCTCTTCATTATTAAAATCAGGAATGCTCATCAATTCTTTTTGAACATTCATGGCTGGAGTCATTAAATCTAATTTGCCTTTTATAGCACGTTTTAAAACCATGTCAACTGTAAGTAATCTATTGATTTCGTTTGTGCCTTCATAAATTCTGTTGATTCTGCTGTCTCTATATGCTTTGCTAATAATGTATTCATCGCTATAACCGTTACCACCATGTATTTGAACGCCTTCATCAACAACAAAATCTAAAACTTCGCTACCATATACTTTTAGCATAGCACATTCAATGGCAAATTCTTCGGCAGCACCTAAAACAGCTTTTGCAAATGGTTCGCCTTTCTTTAATTCATCATGTTCATAATTATCAATCCATTTACTTGTTCTATACAATGCACTTTCAGCAACCCACATTCTGATGGCCATTTCTGCAAGCTTGTGTTTGATTGCACCAAACTTTGAAATGGACATTTTAAATTGCTCTCTATTAATTGCATATTGAACAGTGGTGGTGGTTGCTCTTTTACTACCTCCTAATGTTGCTGCACAAAGTTTTAGTCGACCAATATTTAGAATATTAAAAGCAATAATGTGGCCTTTACCAATTTCGCCTAATAAATTTTCAACAGGTACTTTGCAATCTTGAAAATATAATTGTACAGTTGATGAACCTTTAATTCCCATTTTATGTTCTTCTGGTCCTTGTGTGAAACCTTCAAAACCACGTTCAACAATAAAGCCTGTAAATTGTGTACCATCAATTTTTGCAAAAACGGTATACACATCTGCAAAACCACCATTAGTTATCCAACATTTTTGTCCATTTAAAATATAATATTTTCCATCTTCAGAAAGTGTAGCAGTTGTTTTTGCACTCAAAGCATCGCTGCCACTATTGGGTTCAGTTAATCCATAAGCACCTTTGTATTCTCCACTAGCAAGTTTTGGAATATATTTTTGTTTTTGTTCTTCAGTTCCAAAATATAAAATGGGTAAACTACCAATACCAGTATGTGCTGCAATGGCAACACTAAAAGCATGACCACCACCTAAACCTTCATTCACTATGGTTGATGTAATAAAATCTTTACCTAAGCCTCCATATTGCTCAGGAAAAGAAGTAGAAAGCAAACCTTGCTCACCTGCTTTTTCCATTAAACGCTCCATTAAACCTGGCTCTTGCTTATCTAATGGTTCTAAAACAGGATATACTTCAGTGTCTAAAAATTGCTGACACATATCCATTACCATTTTTTGTTCTTCATCAAAATCTTCAGGAATAAATGTTTCCATTGGATTACTTTCTTTAATAATCCATTCGCCACCTTTAAGTGCAGCACTTGTTGCAAGTTCAGGTGAAAATTGTAGGGTGATTAATTTTAAAAAACTCATTGTTTTTGATTTTATTATTTTAAAAATTTATTGTAAGCCTTGTAAATTATCATACACTTTTTGTAACACATTCTTTACTGTTTCAATTTCATCTTTTGTTATACCAACTAATGCTTCGTCCATGGTTTGATTGGCAATATCTATAGTTTGTTGTTGCAAGTTTTTTGCAACTGCTGTTAAAAAAATAAAGTTGACACGCTTATCATTTTTATTAGCTTTTCTTTCTACTAAACCTTGTTTTACTAAATTGTCAATTAATCTGGTAATACTAGGTTTATCTCTAAAAGTTCGTTCACAAAGTTGTTGTTGGTTTATACCATCTTCCTTCCATAAATGGTATAAAATACTCCATTGTTCTGTGGTGATTTCTAAGCCAGAGGCTCTAAAGTTTTTCTGCATTCTTCTAGCAATAGCAGTGGCTGCCATAGCATTAATAACGCTGTAAAGTTCTCCTCTTTTAAAGTGGTTTTTCGACATATAGTTGTTTATGCAACTATTCAAAGGTGCAAAGAGTTTTTTATATAGCAAAAAGAATTTTTAATTCAAAATGAAAAAAAATAATCAAGTTATCAACTTCATTCTTGCTTTAACGCCCTACTCCTTATCTTGCAACACTTATGCAGGATTATTTATTAGGATTGAATGAACCACAACGTGAAGCAGTAACACACATTAATGGCCCATTAATGATTATAGCAGGTGCAGGTAGTGGTAAAACCAAAGTACTCACTACTCGTATAGCTCATTTAATGGCAAATGGAGTTGATGCTTTCAATATTTTAGCACTAACATTTACTAATAAAGCTGCTGCTGAAATGAAGGAAAGAATTGAAAGAATTCTGGGCAGTACAGAAGCAAGAAATTTATACATTGGAACTTTTCATAGTGTTTTTGCAAGAATTTTAAGAGCTGAAGCACATCGTTTAGGATACCCAAACAATTTTACTATTTATGATACAGATGATAGCAGAAGTGTTATTAAAGCTGTGGTTAATGAAATGGAGTTGGATGATAAAAGATATAAACCCAATATTGTTCATAACAGAATCTCGTCTGCAAAAAATGCATTAGTTGGTCCTGAGGAGTATGCAGCTGATAGTGGTTTAAAACAAGAAGATACCAGAGCCAACAGACCCATGATTGGCGAAATATACAAAGCTTATGCTGCTCGTTGTTTTAAAAATGGAGCAATGGATTTTGATGATTTATTGTTAAAAATGTATGAGTTATTAAAGTATCATAACGAAGCTTTACACAAGTATCAGCACAAGTTTAAGTATGTGCTTATTGATGAGTATCAAGATACCAATGCAGTGCAATATCAAATTACAAAACTTTTAGCAGCAGTACATGAAAATATTTGTGTGGTTGGAGATGATGCACAAAGTATTTATAGTTTTAGAGGAGCAACTATAGAAAATATTTTGCAATTTCAAAAAGATTATGATGATGTTAAAGTAGTAAAACTTGAACAGAATTATCGATCAACACAAAATATTTTAAAAGTTGCTAATGAAGTTATCGGTAACAATAAAAGTCAGTTGCCAAAAGAGTTGTGGACAGATAATGTTGATGGCGAAAAAATAAAATTAGTAAGAACATCAACCGATAATGAAGAAGGAAAATTTGTTGCAGATACTATTCAAGAACAAAAACTTCGAAATCATTATTACAATAATGAATTTGCAATTTTATATAGAACCAATGCACAGTCTAGAGCATTTGAAGAAAGCTTACGACGACAAGGGATTAAGTATAGAATTTATGGAGGATTGAGTTTTTATCAAAGAAAAGAAATCAAAGATTTGTTGGCTTATTTAAGAGTAATTGTAAATACGAGAGATGAAGAAGCATTAAAAAGAATTATTAATTATCCCATTCGTGGCATTGG
>JANPAT010000396.1:0-3761 GCA_031430075.1 Chitinophagaceae bacterium
TAATCAATTAATTAAAGAAGGAAAAGGGTCAGCAATGTTAAAAACAGTTTCTGGTGGTACTTTAAAAGCTGCTATGAACGGTAAAAAATTAATTTTAACCGATGAAAAAGGTGGAATGAGTGCAGTAACTATTCGTGATGTTTATCAAAGTAATGGTGTAATACATGTTATAGTTAAAGTGTTGTTGCCTTCTTAAAATATTATAAATAAAGTCATCTCAAATGAGATGACTTTATTTATTTATAATATAAAAAAAATTACCAAATTTTTGTTCTCTTATCTTCTTCTTTGTACATCACATTATCTTTTTTAACCTTAAATGCTTTATACCAACTATCCATATTTACTATTGGTCCATTTGCTCTGTGCATTCCAGGCGAGTGAGGGTCGGTAATAATTAATTGAGCTTGTGTTTCTGGTAAAGCATTGCTTCGCCAAACTTGAGCCCAGCTTAAAAAGAATCTTTGTGTAGGAGTGAAGCCATCAATTTTCTTGCCTTTTTTAAATTGTTTAGTTTTTGTGAAAGCTTCATATGCAATATTTAAACCACCTAAATCAGCAAGGTTTTCGCCTAAAGTAAGTTTGCCATTAACATGAATAGAATCTAAAACTGTAAAGCCATTATACTGATCAATAACTTCACCAGCTTTAGCAGTGAATTTAGTTGCATCTTCTTTAGTCCACCAATCTTTTAAATTTCCATCAGCTGCAAATTGTCTTCCTTGGTCGTCAAATCCATGAGTCATTTCATGACCAATAACAGCACCAATTCCACCATAATTTACAGCGTCATCGGCACCAAAATCGAAAAATGGAAATTGTAAAATTCCTGCAGGAAAAGTGATGTCGTTATTTGATGGGCTGTATGATGCATTAATTGTGGGAGGAGTCATATTCATTTCAGTTCTATCAACTGGTTTGCCCATTCTATTTACCATATTATTATATTGCCAAACACTTACAGATCTTACTGTTCCAATAAAATCGTTTTTACTTGCTGTAACACCATCATAAGTTTTCCATTTATCTGGGTAACCAATTTTCTTAACAAATGCATTTAGTTTTTCAAGTGCTTTAGTTTTGGTTTCTTCGCTCATCCAATCTAATCGATGAATTCGATCAGCGAACGTGCTTTGTAAATTATTTACTAATTCAAGCATTCTAGCTTTAGCATCTGCTTTAAAATATTTTTCAACATACAGCTGACCAATAAAATCTCCAAGAGTTCTATCAATTAAACTACTCATTCTTTGCCAACGAGGGGTTTGTTCTTTTTGTCCAGTTTGTGCTTTATTTAATTCAAAATCGGCATCAACAAATGCACTGCTTAAATAAGGAGATGCAGAACGAATTACTGTCCATCTTAAATAACTTTTCCAATCACTAATGGGTAGTTCAGTTAATAATTCATCTGCAGTTTTTAAGAAATTAGGATTGTTTGTAATAATACTGTCTGCACCTTTAATTTTTAAATCATCTAAAACTACATTCCAATTAATATTTGGAGTTAAAGTATTTAAATCTTTAATTGAAAATTTATTATAAGTTTTATAAGGGTCTCTCATTTCTACACGACTCATTTGTGCTTTTGCTAGTGCGGTTTCAATTTTAATTACAGATGTTGCACTAGATTTTGCTGTAGCCTCATCTTCACCAACTAAAATAAAAATTTTATTCAAATGTGTTTTATAAGCTTCTCTAATTTTTAAACTTCTTGGATCATCTTTTAAATAGTAATCTCTATCAGGTAAAGATGTTCCTCCTTGAGAAATAGAAGGTATGTAAACTGTAACATTTTTTCTATCGGGTCCAACAAATGATCCAAATAATGCACTACCCATACCCATGGTTCTAAGAGTTGTAATTTCATTTAAAACATCTTTAATAGAGCTGAGTTTATTAAGTCTTTCTAAATCAGCTTTAATAGGAGTATATCCTTTAGATTCAATGGTAACACTATCCATACCACTCGAAAAAAAGTCGGCAATAATTTGTGTTGCTCTATCTTTTTCTCTGTTTTTTATTGCATCTTCTAATAATATTTGTAATCTTTTACTACTTTCTTCTCTTAATAAATCAAAACTTCCCCATCTGGTTTTTGAATTAGGGACAGGATTATTTTTTAACCAAGTTCCGTTGGCATATTGATAAAAATTATCTCCAGGTGCAACTGATAAATCCATATTACTTTTATCTATGTATTTGATAGACTCTTGTGCTTGAATTGAGGAGATGTTAAAAAGAAAAAATGATAGAAGTAGAACATTTTTTTTCATGATTAATTATTTTTATCAAATGTAGTGAAATCGATTTTTTGGTTTACAAGTTTTATATGAACAAAAAAAATCTCAATTCATCTGAATTGAGATTTTAATTTTTATTAAATTCTTCTATTCTTCTTTTTTGCCTAAGCTCATTGCCCAAACTATAACTGCCCCAACAATTGCAGACATTATAGTATAAACAATAATATCAACAAAAAGTGCAGACCAGTTTTTATACATAGTTGTCATTGCATAAAAACTAAAATCAATAGAAACAGCAGTTAGAAAACCAACAATGCCACCAATTTTGGCACCAGATAATAAACTTGAAATATTAGACCAGCTAAAAATTAAAGACATCAACATTGCAAATGCAATATTTGCTAAACCCATTGCCCATAAAACCATTTCTGCTTCTGGCCTCATTCCTGTCTGGTCAAAATTCGCTGCACAGTATTCTTTCATTAAAATGCCGTAAATAACCCAACCCAATAAAAAATAGGCAATTCCGCCTACTACACTTCCGATTAAAACTTTTTTGTTAATCATTGTTGTTAATTTTTGGTATCCTACTCGTTTGGCTTTTCGGAATCGCCCTGTTTTTTTGAGTGGTTTCTAGACTCCACTTAAGAAGGTAAAGCTAAAGAAAATTTTGATAAAGATTTTATTTTTCAATTTAGTTCATATTCTATAAAGCATTTCGAAAGAAAATGAGTTATAAATTTGGTAGTAATTAGTTTTTGAAAAATAAAAAACCCTTGACTAGCAAGGGTTTAATTTAAATTTTGCGGACCGGACGGGACTCGAACCCGCGACCTCCGCCGTGACAGGGCGGCATTCTAACCAACTGAACTACCGATCCGTTTGAGATAAATCTTTGCAGCTTTATTTCTCAATTGGGCTGCAAATATATAAGTAAGTGCTTTATATATGCAAAATTTTTTATACAAAAAATTCAACCCTTATTTTTACATTATAAAATTTAATTATGATTGAATTTACGAATAGACAGTTTTTAGATTTTGAACAACCAATTAAAGATTTATATGATGAAAGAGAAAAGCTAAAACAAACTGCAGAAAAAAGCAAGCTTGATATGTCAGACGGCATAAGCAAAATTGAAAAAGCAATTGAACAAAAAAGAAGAGAAATTACAGAGCATTTAACTCCTTGGCAAAGGGTACAATTAAGTCGTCATCCAAACCGACCTTATACCTTAAAACACATCGAAAATATTTTTACTGATTTTGTTGAATTGCATGGAGATAGAAATGTAAAAGATGATAAAGCTATGGTAGGAGGTTTTGCTAAATTAGATGGCGAAACTATTATGGTTATTGGTCAACAAAAAGGTACAAATACAAAATCTCGACAAATTCGAAATTTTGGAATGGCCAATCCAGAAGGCTATAGAAAAGCTTTAAGGTTAATGAGACTTGCAGAAAAATTTAATAAACCTGTTATCACTTTTGTAGATACTCCAGGTGCATATCCAGG
>JANPAT010000397.1:0-5000 GCA_031430075.1 Chitinophagaceae bacterium
GTAGTGATGCTACTTCACAACAAACTACTGCAGAAGATAAAGGGGATTATTATTTATTGAATGGCACTAAAAATTGGATTACCAACGGATCTTCAGCCTCTGTTTATTTAGTTATTGCACAAACCGATCCTGCCAAAGCACATCGAGGTATAAATTGTTTAATTGTTGAAAAAAACTGGCCTGGAATAACTGTTGCTGCTAAAGAAAATAAATTAGGCATACGTGGAAGTGATACTCATAGCATCATGTTTAATGATGTTAAAGTGCCCAAAGAAAATAGAGTAGGTGAGGATGGCTTTGGTTTTAAGTTTGCAATGAAAACCCTTGCTGGAGGTAGAATTGGAATTGCTTCTCAAGCTCTAGGTATTGCAAGCGGTGCTTACGAATTAGCACTAAAATATGCCAAACAAAGAAAAGCTTTTGGAGTAGAAATTGCTAAACATCAAGCAATTCAATTTAAGTTGGCTGATATGGCAACAAAAATTGAGTCGGCAAGATTGCTTTGTTTAAAAGCAGCTTGGGAAAAAGATAATGGTTTGAATTATGATTTAAGTAGTAGCATGGCAAAAGTTTTTGCAAGTGAAGCAGCTATGTGGGTAACAGTTGAAGCTGTTCAAATACATGGTGGATATGGTTTTGTAAAGGAATATCATGTTGAACGTTTAATGCGTGATGCAAAAATTACTCAGATTTACGAAGGTACCAGCGAAGTACAAAGAATAGTAATTAGTAGAAGTATATTGCGTTAAAAAAGAAAAAGTGAGGGAGATACTTTCTTCCTCACTTTTCAATACAGGAAATATCACCTGCTTTAAGGAGTTGCATTGCTGCAACTAATATGAATCTAAAAGTAGTGTTAATTTTCTTACCAAACAACTGATTGTTATCATTATTTATCCACTAATTTATGTTCTTCTGTAAATCAGCAACTTGTTGTTGTAAATTATTTACAATTCCTGCTAATTGATTTACATCCCATCTCTGAATATTGCCTGCTTTCTGTAAAATGTAAATTGCCTTCCACATTTCTAAAACGTCATCGGTACTAACTTGATAAGGTTCATAGCTGGGGTTATCACTTACTAATGTTACTTTATTTTTAGTTTTATTATTCTTCAAAATTCTTTTATACACTACTCCATCATTTTTCGATAATACTACATAAGTGTTTGAAGTTTTTACTTCTTCAAAATCATCAACTTTTTCTCCTACAATTACACTGCCACTTGGCGTAGGCATCATACTATCTCCAATAATTTCAAATGCTCTATAATTTCCAGGAGTTAACATGGGTAAAGTAAAAGTGTTCAGTTCATCTAAAAAGTCTGGGTCTTCATAGCCAGACATATAGCCTGCACTTGCTTTTTGAGGAACAAAGTGAATGATACCAGTTTTTGTACTGGCCATTTTAAGATTTCTTCTTTCTTCTAAATAATTACTGGATTTTGGTGTAGATAAGTCTTTTAGAATTAAATCGTCTAAAGTAATTTTAAAAATCTTGCAAACCCTTTCCATGGCTTCAAGTTTGGGTTCTGCTCTTTCTTCTTCATAGGCACCAATAAGAGAACGTTTCACATCAACTTTATTGGCAAACTCTTCTTGGGTTAAACCTCTTAGTTTGCGTAAATAACGAAAGTTTTTTCCTGCATAACTCATGGCTAATAAATTTGGCACAAATATACTAATATATTTAGTAATTAAAAATTATTTTTTCACAGTGTTTCTTATCTTCAAATATTAAAGTCATATTTACAAAAAATTGATTTGAAACTCTTTAAAAAATATACACGAACTTTTTTATCATTTACTTTACTTATAATTGTATTAACTTCTTGTGGCGTATATTCTTTTAGAGATGTTTCAGTTGATTATTCAAAATATAAAACTATAAAAATAGGTTTCATAGAAAATAAGGCAAGGTATATTAATCCGCTGCTTAGTGTAAAACTTACAGATAAAATTCAACAAAAAATAATTAGTCAAACTAAATTAATCAGAACAAATAATGATGAAGCAAATTATGTTTTATCTGGCTACATCATAAATTACGATCCATCACAAACAGTAGGAATTAGTAACTCACAAACTCAAACCAACAGATTAACTGTCACAGTTCATATTATTTTAAGAGATAATGTTGAAAATAAAACTCAAGAATTTGATGTAACTCGTAATTTCGATTTCAATGCTTCTTTATCTCTTCAGCAAGCTGAAGCAGATTTATTAGAAAAAGAAATAATACCAACAATAACAGATGAAATTTTCAATAAAATATTTTCGAACTGGTAAAAGAAATGTAAATGAATAAACAATTAAACGATACTGTTTTTTATGTTACTGGTAAAGGAGAGCTACAAACCATAGAGAAAAGTGATATTGAAAATTTATTAAGGGAGCATCCATATTTTGCTCCTGCACAATTGCTTTTAGTTGCCAAACTTAAAAATGAAAATAGCTATAACATTAAAGAACAAACACAAAAAGCTAGTTTATTTTTTAATAACTCTCGATGGTTTCAATATCAATTAACAGAAATAAAATTCGAAAGCACAAGTTTTGATTATAAAGGAATTGAAGCAGCAACAAAGGAAATTGAACCAATTGGTTTAGCAAATCCAATTCTTGAGTCACAAATTATTAATTTCCAAGAAGTAGAAAAAGTAGGCGTAGAAGAAAACATAAATGAACCTTCTTATAACGAAATATTTATTCCAAATTTCTCAATACCTACAGTTGAACATGTTAAAAATATTTTTGATGGCATAGATGCAAAAGAAAAAACTGAGCAAACTACTATTTCCGAAATTGAAAAAGTTGAAGTTGTTTGTGAAGTGAAAAATATTGAAAGTGAAATTATTAATGAAGCAATTATTGAAAATAAAGAAGGGTTAGTTGCTGATGAAGAAAATTCTACAATTGAATTGCCTAATAATTTGGGTATAGCAGCAGTAAAAGAAGAGTGGGATAAACCTTTAGACGAAGTTAAAGATGCATTATTACCTTTTGAAACTGAACCTTACTATACCATAGATTATTTTGCATCACAAGGTATACAATTCGATTTCAGTAAACATCCACACGATAAACTTACTACCAAAATGTTAAAGTTTACCGACTGGTTGAAGAAAATGAAGGGTATTAAACCAGAAAATATGGAGTTTGAAGAAGATGATGAATTGAGCAAAACCATTCAAAACATTGCGTTTAACAGCAATGTATCAAAGGAAATTGTTACAGAAACTATGGCTGAAGTTTTTGCAAAACAAGGTAAAACTGAAAAAGCAATTCAGCTTTATATTAAATTAAGTTTTTTAATTCCCAATAAATCATCTTATTTCGCATCCAAAATTCAAGAATTAAAAGGTATTTAAATGACAACATTATTTGTAATTTTAATTGTAATCGCATCTGTAGTGCTAGGTTTTATTATATTAATTCAGAACCCTAAAGGTGGCGGATTGGCAGGAAATGTTGGTGGCTTAAGCAATCAACTAATGGGTGTAAAACAAACTACTGATGTTTTAGAGAAGGGAACATGGATTTTTGCTGCTGCTATTGCCGTTTTATCTATTCTATCAACTTTATTTTTAAGCGGAGGTTCTGGTTTGTCTGACGATGCTTCTAAAACCATCAAAAATATTACACCTCCTGCTGCAACAACTCCAGCTGCCCCAGCTCAGTTACCTCCAGCAAATTCAGTAACAATTCCAACTCCAGCAAAACCAACTAAGTAAGATTTTAACTATATTATCTAAAAGCCTCGGATTTACGAGGCTTTTTTTTGTATGATGAATTAGACAGTTAATTCATAGTATTTTGTGTGAATATTACACATCAAAAAAAAAGTTATAAATTGTTAATATAATGTTATTGTTATAAGAGCATAAACACTTTACTTTGCTTCACTAAATTAATTTTATGAGTATGAAAAGAATTTTTCAAGCTACAATCGCCATTTTATTTTTGCCTATGGGCTTATTTGCTCAGGTAACATCTGGTACTATTACAGGTGTTGTTAAAGATATTACTGGTGCAACTTTACAAGGAGCTTCTGTTGAAGCAATTCACGAGCCTAGTGGAACAAAATATTCTACAGCATCGAACAAAACGGGTAACTTTTATTTACCTGGTATACGTGTTGGAGGTCCTTACAAAGTTACAGTTCGTTATGTTGGATATAAAGAAGATGTAACTTCTGACATTTTTATTCAATTAGGTGAACCAACAACTATAGATGTTAGAATGACTGACATTAAAGGCGAATTGAAAGAAATAGTATTAACTGCTACTGCACGTAAAGGTGCTCTAATTGCAAAAGATAGAAAAGGTGCTTCAACAAATTTGAGTAATGCACTGATAACAAGTATGCCAACTTTAAACAGAAGCATTGCAGATTTAGTAAAATTTACTCCACAAATGAGTGGGCCTAACCAAGGGTTTGGAACTTCTTTTGGTGGTCAAGATAATAGAGCAATTAATTTTACTCTAGATGGTTCTATCTTTAATAATTCATTTGGTTTACAAGCATTAAATGGTAGCCAAACCAACTCTACTCCAATTTCATTGGATGCCATTCAGGAGGTTGCTATTAATCTATCTCCATACAATTTAAGAGATGCAGGATTTACAGGTGCAAGTATTAATGCGGTTACTAAAAGTGGTACTAATACAATTCATGGTACTGCTTTCTACAATAATAGAGATCAATCTTTAGTAGGTAAAAGCACTATAAAAGGTCAAGACAATGTAGTTACAAACAATTTTGATGTTAAACAATATGGTGTAAGTGTTGGTGGTCCAATTATCAAAAATAAATTATTCTATTTTGCTAACTATGAAGCGGAAAGAAGAACAGATCCAGGAGTTTCATCTGCAATGATTTTAAATAATACCCTATCTGCAGCTCAAACAACTGAATTAACTGATTTATCAACTTTCTTATCTACTAAATTGGGTTACGAAACGGGTGGTTTTAATAACTATAGTTCTTTAACTACTAG
>JANPAT010000398.1:0-4812 GCA_031430075.1 Chitinophagaceae bacterium
AGTGAGGCCACTAAAATATCTCCATTTTTAATGTTTGAATTTAATATTTCTTCAGCTAATGGATCTTCCAAATATTTTTGAATGGCTCTGTGTAAAGGTCTTGCACCAAATTGAACATCATATCCTTTTTCAGCAATAAAATCTTTCGCTTCGGTAGAAAGCTCTAAACTAAATCCTAAATTATTCAATCTATACACCACATTCTTCATTATGATATCAATAATTTGATTGATATTTTCTTTACTCAGTGAATTGAAAATAACAATATCATCTATCCGATTTAAAAACTCTGGTGAAAATGTTTTTTTCAGTGCTTTTTCAATTACTGCTTTATTATTATCATCTTGATTTTGCATTCTGGCAGCAGTTGCAAAACCAACCCCATCACCAAATTCCTTTAATTGACGAACGCCAATGTTTGAAGTCATGATGATCATTGTATTTTTAAAATTCACTTTTCTACCAAGGCCATCTGTTAATTGACCATCATCTAAAACTTGTAATAAAATATTATAAATATCTGGATGAGCTTTTTCTATTTCATCTAAAAGAATTACACTGTAAGGTTTACGACGAACTTTTTCTGTTAATTGACCTCCTTCTTCATATCCTACATATCCTGGAGGGGCACCAACTAATCTGGTTACAGTGAATTTCTCCATATATTCACTCATATCAATTCTTATCAAAGCATCTTCATTGTCAAACATATATTTGGCAAGACTTCTAGCCAACTCAGTTTTACCAACACCTGTAGGACCTAAAAATATAAATGTGCCAATTGGCTTTTTAGGATCTTTTAATCCAACTCTATTTCTCTGAATTGCTTTTGTAACTTTTAAAATGGCTTCATCTTGGCCAATTACCATTTTTTGCATATCATTACTCATATTCCTCAACTTTTCAGTTTCGGCTTGTACCATTCTTTTAACTGGTATACCAGTCATCATACTTACTACTTCAGCAATATTTTCTTCAGTAATTGGATAACGCTTATTCTTACTTTCTTCTTCCCAATCTATTTTTGCTTTTTCTAATTGATTACCTAGATTTTTTTCTTTATCTCTTAAAGCTGCAGCTTCTTCGAATTTTTGGCTTTTTACAACTTTATTTTTTTCAATTTTTATTTCTTCAATTTTCTTTTCTAAATCAACAATACTTTCTGGTACATTAATGTTTTTTAAATGTACTCTTGCTCCTACTTCATCTAAAACATCAATTGCTTTATCTGGTAGTAAGCGATCTGTCATATATCTATCACTTAATTTTACACATGCATCTAAGGCATCTTGATCGTACGATACACTATGATAGTCTTCATACTTACTCTTAATATTATTGAGTATTTGAATAGTTTCTTCAATACTTGGTGGTTCAATTAAAACTTTTTGAAATCTTCTATCTAGTGCCCCATCTTTTTCAATATACATTCTGTACTCATCTAAAGTACTAGCACCTATACATTGCAATTCTCCACGAGATAATGCTGGTTTAAAAATATTGCTAGCATCTAAACTTCCACTTGCTCCACCTGCTCCAACAATAGTGTGTATTTCATCAATAAATAAAATTACATCTCTATTTTTTTCCAATTCATTCATAATGGCTTTCATTCTTTCTTCGAATTGGCCTCTATACTTTGTTCCAGCAACTAGTGCAGCTAAATCTAAACTAATTACTCTTTTTTCAAAAAGCACTCTACTCACTTTTCGTTGAACTATTCTTAAAGCCAAACCCTCTACAATTGCAGTTTTACCTACACCAGGTTCACCAATTAAAATAGGGTTATTCTTTTTTCTACGCGAAAGAATTTGAGAAACTCTTTCAATTTCTTTTTCTCTACCAACAATTGGGTCAAGAGTTCCAGCTTCTGCAAGTTTGGTTACATCTCTTCCAAAATTATCTAAAACAGGAGTTTTGCTTTTTGTATTTGCACCTTGTTTTGGAGCTGGTGGTTGTTTAAAACTTGCAGATTGTTTTTCATCATAATCATCATCATCACTATCAGAAAAATCGGCTTTTGGATTTTCTAAAGGGGCATCTGTACTTCCAGTTGTACCAACCATACCTAATTCATTTCTAAAAATATCATAATCAACATTAAATTGATTGAGTATTTGTGTAGCTAAATTTTCTTTATTTTTTAAAATACTTAAAACAATATGTTCACTTTCTACCATTGGGCTTTTTAGAGTTTTAGCCTCTAAAACTGTTACTCTAATTACTTTTTCAGCTTGTTTAGTTAAGGGCAAACTATTAATATTAGCAATATTTTTACCTGCTTTATCTTTAATTGCCATTTCTATTTCTTTACGCAATTCGTACAAATCAACATCTAAAGATTGTAATACTTTAATAGCAATATTATCTCCATCACGAATGAGTCCTAATAGCAAATGTTCTGTTCCAATAAAGTCATTTCCGAGCCTTAAAGCTTCTTCTCTGCTAAAGGCAATGATTTCTTTTACTTGAGCTGAAAAATTATTATCCATATAATTGGTTTGGATTTGTACAATAATAACGAATATTTTTGAGTAAAGTTGTTCAATTTATTACTCAAAATTTTCAAATACAATATATGGAAATCAAAATTGATACCAAAGAAAAATTCAAAGTAATTACGCCATTATCTACAAATATTGATGACAATATTACCAAAGAGATCAATGATTTGTGTTTAACAATTTTCGATAAAGAGAAAATTAGTGTAATTATTAAACTCAACCACGTTATAAAATTATCAACTCTTGCTATAGAAAATTTGCAAACTTTAAGCAATACTTTCTATGAAAAGAATGTAAGTTTTGTAATTTGCGAGTTAAGCCCAAGTGTATTGAAACACTTAACTGAGGATGATTTACTAGATAACTTTAATTATGCCCCAACTGAAAGTGAAGCTTGGGATATTGTTCAATTAGAAGAAATTGAACGAGAATTATTCTCTGATGAAGAATAAAATATTTTTAGTTAGATTAAACTTAAACAAAACATTAGTATCTGATAAAAGATTGAGTTTTATCTTTGCAAAAATTTTAGAGATTAATGAAAATAAGATTACACCTAACTTTTATAGCTTTATTGATTGGAAATATTGGTTTTAGCCAAATTGATGTTAATGCAAAAAAAATACTAGATAATGTGAGTTCAAAAGTAAAATCTTACTCAGGTATTGTTGGCAGTTTTTCAATTAAGTCTATTACTTCAAAAGGAAAAAACAATGGTTCCAAAACCGGAACTATTACTTTAAAAGGAAAAAAATATACATTAAAACAGGGCAAAACAGAAATTATTTGTGATGCTATTAATATTTATAATTATGATGGAATTAAGACTGTTACTGTAACACCTGTTGAAGAAAGTTCATCTACCCTTAGTCCACAGAATTTACTTTCGAATTTTTATGATAAAGATTTTAGTTACAAACTTATTAATTCAAAAGGTTTATTTTATCAGATAGAATTATATCCAAACGACAAACGAAAAAACTATTCAAAAGTTACTGTGTTTGTTGATAAGAAAAAAGATATGATTACAAAAGCCAAAATTTTGGATAAAACTTATAACATTATTGAATTTTCTCTAAATAATCTCAACACTTCAGCCATAATTAAAGACAATTCTTTCGTTTTTAATAAAGCACATTATCCTAGTAATGTAGAAATTTTAGATTAATTACATACTAATAATAATTACCAGTTAAACACTACATCTAATTTAATATCAGGATGTAAGCTTTTTTCAACAGGGCAAGTTCTGGCAATTCGAATTAATTGTTCTTTTTGGTTATCAGTTGCAACAAATTGACCTGTAAAATTAAAATTAGCTTTTATTTCTATTATTCTTCTTGGGGTATCTGTACTCATAATTTTAGTTATTTCAATGGTTGTACCATCAAAATTTAAATTCATATCGGCTGCTTTTATTGCCATTGTAGTAATCATACAACTACCCAAACTAGTGGCCAATAAATCGGTTGGTGAAAATTTTTCTCCTTTTCCTTTATTATCAATTGGAGCATCATTCTCTATTACAGTACCACTTAGTAAATGTGTTAATTCTGTTCTTAAATTTCCTTTATAAACAACTGTTGATGTCATTGCTTTATATTTTTACATTAAATTTACAACTCAAATACCAATTAGTGAAGAAATATATTATTCTATTATTTATTACAACTCCTTTCTTTCTGAAGTCGCAAGAAACAGCAAAAAAAGAAACAAGAAAAGAAAGAATTGAAAAGCAAAAAGAAAAAACTAAAAAGCTTCAAAAAGATGCTGAAGAAGGAGCAATTATTTTCAATAAACAATCATCATTCAATATCACTTTAAGAAATGATGGTTATGCTTTTGGCTATGAAAGAGGTAAGTATAAAAAAATAAATAAAACAAACTTATGGTGGGTTCATTTAGGCGAAAGAAAACATCTTAAGGAAGAAAAACTTTCTCAAGAATTTGCAGGTTTTCAAATTGGCAACCCATTTATTTATGGTAAAGAGAATAATTTTTACTTTTTAAATATCGGACTAGGTCAACAAAAATTATTAGGTGGCAAAAGCACAAAAAATGGTGTTGCAGTTTCAGCAGTTTATGGTGGAGGATTAACCTTGGGTTTACTTAAACCATACTATTTAGAAGTTATTGGAAGAACTCCAGGAACAATTGATGAAATAAAATGGGATGAAAAAGATTTTCGATTTTTAGATACTGACTCAATACTTGGTGCTGCATCTTTAGGAAAAGGATTTAATGAAATTAAATTATCGCCAGGTGCATTTGCAAAAGCTGCCATTCGATTTGATTATGGAAAATTCAA
>JANPAT010000399.1:0-2605 GCA_031430075.1 Chitinophagaceae bacterium
ATTGCATATGATGATAAATGTTAAACCAATCAGTAATCTCAATATCTTCATAATATTATTTACGCTGTAAATTTATAGCTTGATTTTGAAAATGACTTCAAACAATACTTTTTAAGTAATAATTAGTAAACCATCATCAAATAAAATTAAAATATGAAGCAGTTCTTGTATTTGTCTTTTGCAGCGTTAATTACCGCTTTAATGTTAAGCTTTAGTTTTAAAAAACCTACACCACAAATTCTAACTCCTGAATGTTATATCAGTTGCTTCAATTTATCTACTAGCAATATGATTCAAATGGATGCTGTAAAATCAGGTTTTGCAGCTTTACATGAAAATCCAACATCTTTTACTCTTGAAAATCCTTTAGGCGAAATGATTTCAATGAGTTCTGCAGATGGTGTAAATGCATCTGGGTATTTTTTAAAAAGCATAAAGAAATCCAACAAATGGTTAATTGTAATACAAGAATGGTGGGGTTTGAATGATTATATTAAACAAGAATCTGAAAAATATTTTAAAGAACTTGGCGATGTAAATGTTTTGGCTGTAGATATGTATGATGGAAAAGTTGCTACAACACGTGATAGTGCAACTGTATATATGAGTGGTGCAAAAAAAGAACGCTTAGAAAATATTATAAAAGCTGCAATCAATTTTGCTGGAGAAAAAGCTAAAATTTATACTGTTGGTTGGTGTTTTGGTGGAGGTTGGAGTTTACAAGCTTCGATTCTTGCAGGTAAAAAGGCAAATGGTTGTATCATGTTTTATGGTAGACCAGAAAAAGATGTTGAAAGATTAAAAACTTTAAACTGTGATGTTATTGGTTTCTTTGGCAATTTAGATAAAGGCATACCTGCAAACACAGTAAACGATTTTGAAGCTAATATGAAAGCTGCTGAAAAGAATATTACTTTGTATAGATATGAAGCTGGTCATGGTTTTGCAAACCCATCTAACCCATCTTTTAATAAAATGTTTGCAGAAGAAGCATTTCAAAAAGCAATTAGTTTTTTAAAAGAAAGGATGTAGAATTGGTAAAAATTTTATCATCTTAAAATCTTCTTAATATTTACATTCACTAAAATGTTCAAGTGCTTTTTGCTATTTTTACGCATTAAATTTTTAGATGAATGAAGCCACTTTACGTTTTATTTTTTACAATACTATTATTTCAATACACAGCAGCTCAAACAAAATCAAAAACTTTAGTTAATGCAAAAGTTAAAAAGCCTAATCAATCTAATTTAAAAAACAACAATATTATAGTAGGACATAATATTTCAATTACACTTACTCCAGCTAAAAATCAAAAAGCATATTTAGGTTGTTATTATGCTAAAAGCAAAGCCATTATTGATTCTTGCGTGCTTGATGAGAATTGTAAGGGTAGATTTATTGGCGAAAAAAAATTAGTTGGAGGTGTTTATTTTGTGGTTTCTCAAGCATATAGCATACAATTTGAATTGCTCATTGGAGAAGATCAAGAATTTTCAATTATTGGAGATACTACACGTAAAGAAAATTTCAATATTGTAGGCTCACCGGATAATGACATTTTTAAAAGCTACACTAAAGTTAGTTTTGAATTAGGCACGGCAATAAACAACTTATCTAAAAGTTTCGAAACAGCAAAAAATTATACAGATACATTAAGCATTCGTGAACAAATAAAAAAGAAGAATGCTGAAATGATGAAGTACAGAGAAGAGATTATTGAAAAAAATCCCAGCTCATTAATGTCTGCACTATTAGCAGCAATGCGTAGACCAGAATCTCCTGCAATACCTTTTGATTCTCTTACAAAAAAATACGACTCAACCTATCCCTACAGATTTGTAAAAGAACATTTCTGGGATGATGTTGACTTTGCAGATGACAGGTTATTACGTACACCTTTTTTTGATCCAAAGGTTGAGGAGTATTTAAAATATTATGTTTCTCTAGAACCAGATAGTATTATTCCTGAAATCAAATTCATGTTGCTTTCTGCTCGAGAATCCAAAGAAATGTATGCTTACTTGTTAACTAAGTTTACCAATAAATACATTAACCCAGAATACATGGGTCAAGATAAAGTTTTTGTGTATTTATTTACCGATCATTATTTAAAAGGAGATACTACTGTACTAGATACAAAATCTCGAAGAACTATTGTTGATAGGGGTTACAGCTTAATGTTAAATCAATTAGGCAATATTGCACCAGCATTAGATTTAACAGATACAACAGGAAAAATTGTATCGCTGTACGACCTAAAAGCAAAGTTTACACTCGTTGCATACTGGGATCCTACTTGTGGGCATTGTAGAACAGAGTTGCCCTTATTAGATTCTATTTATAAAACCAAATGGAATAAACTAAATATTGCTGTATATAGCATTATCTCGAAAGACGATTTGGTTGTGGAACTGAAAAAATTTATTAAAGAAAAAAATCTCTCCAATCAATGGTACTATACTTACGAAACTAAAGCACAAAAAGAAGCTACAGAAAAAGCGGGTTTGCCCAATTTTCGACAAGGTTACGATTTAACCAAAACCCCAATATTTTATTTACTAGATGCAGATAAAAGAATTGTTGGTAAAAACTTAACCATTAATCA
>JANPAT010000400.1:0-1598 GCA_031430075.1 Chitinophagaceae bacterium
CCAACAACAGCTTCATTATTTTCATTAACAATTTTACCAGTTAATGTAGCAGTTTGTTGAGCTTGAATTTGATTAAAAAGAAAAGTTGAAACGAGAAGTAGAATAAAATTTTTCACTGATTGTTATTTTCAGTGCAAAAATGTTTTTATAAGATTACCTTAATGTTACGCCAACATTAATTTAACTTAACACAGGATTCACAATTAATTAATATTGAAAAAAAAATAAACATCGAAACACGAGTCTTTCAATTGTATTTTGAAACAAATACTGTTTTGCTACATCAGTTATTATTTTTTTGATTGTACTTAAAATTTGGAATATGTATATTTTTGTAATTACTTTGTAACTACATAAAATAATTCATATGGACATATCAGTAATTTCAATTGGCAATTCAAAAGGCATTCGTTTAACAAAAACAATTTTAGAAAAATATAATATTTCAGACACAGTAGAACTAATTCTTGAAAAAGGTTATATCATTTTAAAACCTAAACAAGAACCGAGAAAAGGTTGGGAAAAATCTTTTAAGAAAATGCACGAAAACGGAGATGATGAGTTAATAACGACAGATATTTTTGAAGATGAAAACTTTGAAGAATGGAACTAGCTCAATATGAAATCATTTTAGTAAACCTTGATCCAACAATTGGTAGTGAAATGAAAAAAACAAGACCTGCTGTAATTATTTCACCAAATGAAATAAATAATATTTAAATACAATTGTTATTGCACCATTGACAAGTAATTCAAAACCTTATCCAACAAGGGTTGAAGTAAAACACAATAAAACAAAAGGGTGGATTGTTTTAGACCAAATTAGAACCATTGACAGAAGAAGAATAATAAAAAAATTAGACCATCTAACAGACAAAGAAATTGAAAAAGTAAAATCAATTATAAAAGAAACATTTGTAGACTAAATTAAAAGTAATTTAAGTGTATTTAATCTTGTTCATTTTTTCTTCTTTGTAATTCTTTCTTAATTAAACCTAATTCTCTACCAGTTTGCTCACCAACGCTACTGTTCTCTTGAGCTCTACGCATTAAATAAGGAACAACATCGTTAATAGGACCAAAAGGCAAGTATTTACTTACACTACAACCTTCAGCAGCTAAGTTGAAAGTAATATTATCACTCATTCCATAAAGCTGTGAAAAATGAATATGAGGATGATTTAAAGGAATTTTATTTTCTTGCATCAACTGTACTGCTTTTAAATTACTTTGTTCATTATGCGATGCTATGATTGAAGCAATGGAATCAATATGATTAATGCAATAAGCAGCAGCAGCATCAAAATCTTTATCGGTAGCTGTTTTATTGGGTTGTATAGGATTTAAATATTTTTTTTGAAAGGCTCGTACACGTTCTTTTTCCATGTAAGCACCACGAACTAGTTTCATTCCTAAAATAAAATTATTTTCCTTAGCTATTTTATGAGAAAGTTTTAAGAAATCTAATCTATCATGTCGGTATAACTGAATGGTATTATACACTATTGCTTTTGTAGTGTTGAAGTTTTGCATTAGCTCCATTACCATTCTATCAACAGGGTCTTGAATCCAGGTTTCTTCAGCATCAATTAAAACAC
>JANPAT010000401.1:0-1613 GCA_031430075.1 Chitinophagaceae bacterium
TCCCAAAGTCTATCGAATGATAGAAATTTTTCTTGGTCATTTAATGATTTATGAAATACTCTTTCAACAGGTGTATAAATATGTGCTTGTTGAGAATTATAATAATTGCCAGTTAAGAAAACCGTATACTCTGGTCCGGCAATAAACGATTCAACTATAATACCACCAGCATTTAAATTCCAACCTTTATATCCTGTAAACATTTCTTCAATAATCGACACCAAAGATTTTTTATCATTAACTACATTTTTAACACCAACACCCATACTACCTCCACTAATAGCAGGTTTTACAATTAATGGAAATTTCAAATCTTGCTCACTAATGGTATTGATGTTGTGTAGAGATTCAATAAAAAACCAATGTGCATTGGGTACATTGTTTTTATCAAAAGCTTTTTTCATGTTTGCTTTTGATGTTGTAATATGATAGAAGTATTCTTTTGCTCCGGTATAATGAAGCTGTTTTTTTTCTAAATAATTTATAACAGCAATGCCAGGTGTTCCATTTACATCATCACCATCGCATAAATTAAGAAATAATGGTTGTAGATTTTCTTGTGAACAAGTTTGAATTATTTCATCAATTACATTTGAATAACTAGTACAAGTAACATATTGCCATTGCCAATTTAGTTGAAGTTCGTTAAAAACTTTTTTATATTCTAAAATGCTTTGAGAAAAATCGTAATAATAATCAATGTTTTCATTACCAGTTTCAAGGAGTGGAGCAAGAACCCAAATTTTTAAATTAGAAGGATAGATCATTTATGCTAACATTTTTTTAATGAAATCTGTAAGCATATATTTTGAATAAATTTCTTTTGATAGAAATGCTGCTCCACGAATATTTTGTAAACAATTTTTATGGCCACAAGTACAAGCAAAAGCTTGTGTCATGTTCCATTCTGTTGAAGGATAAAAAAAGGTTAATTCATCACCAGGTTTAATTTCTTTTAATGCAACAAATTCAAATGTTGTTGTATTAAAAAACACATTGGGGTTACAATTATGATTAGTATATTGTAAATATTCTGGGTCTAAAGTAATGTGGCGATGGATGTCAATTTGCAAGGTTAAGTAGGTAGGCACGTTTGAAACAGTTGCAGCGGAAAATTTTGTAAGTACATCATTCGGTTTAAAATATTTATTGCTGTGTAATGATTTTTCTCCTGTTATGTTATTGGATAAAACATCGGCAAATCCATAATTGTTAATGGTTGCTTGGTTTAAATTATTTTTTTTTATTGCTTTCATAAGAAGTTCATTGAATAAAGAAAAAACAATTAGTTTAATTGATAAAATAAAATAAAATGTTTGTGCATAACAGTTGCATAACTATAACATCAAACGATTGTATAAAGAGTCGTTTCATCGTTACCCCCTAATTCAAGGGATTGTGCAGGTTGTGCAGTTGTTTCAATTTTACATTCTCTTTAAACAACTAAACAACACAAACATGAAACAAATCAACAAAATCGTAGCGTCTATTATAGTAATAGCAGCTACATTCTCAACTGCAAACGCTCAATCTACAGCAACTGCATCAGCTTCAGCAACAATTGTAACTCCTATCAGCATCGTTAAAAATGTAGATATGAACTTTGGTAACAT
>JANPAT010000402.1:0-3895 GCA_031430075.1 Chitinophagaceae bacterium
TCATTATGTTGTAGAACCTGAAGGCAAAAGAAGTATGGACGTGTTGAGCCAACAATTTTTAAATTACGATCCTATTCATATTGATGAATTAATTGGCAAGAAAGGAAAGAATCAAGGTACTATGAGAGATGTTGAAATTGAAAAGATTAAAGAATATGCTGCCGAAGATGCAGATATCACATTACAACTTAAACATACACTTCATCCTTTTTTAAAACAAAGAGAAGTGGAAAAAGTTTTTAATGAAGTAGAAAATCCTTTGGTGAAAGTGCTTACAGATATGGAGTTTGAAGGCATAAAGATTGATGAACAGTTCTTAAATGATTATAGTAAAGAATTAGAAATTGAAGCATCGAGGGCTGAGAAAAGTGTGTATCAACAAGCTGGCGTAAAATTTAATTTAGCTTCTCCAAAACAATTAGGCGAGGTGTTGTTTGATAAATTAAAATTAGACGAATCAGCCAAAAAAACTAAAACAGGACAGTATCAAACTGGTGAAGATGTGTTATTAAAATTAGCTACAAAAGGTCACCAAATTGTAGATGATATTTTAACTTTTAGAGAACTAACCAAACTAAAAAGTACTTATGTAGATGCATTGCCATTGATGATTAATTCTAAAACTGGTAGAGTGCATACCAGCTATGCACAAGCTGTTGCAATTACAGGTAGATTGAGCAGTAATAATCCTAATTTACAAAACATTCCTATTAGAACAGATAGAGGAAAAGAAATTAGAAAAGCATTTATTCCAAGAGATGAAAAAAGAATTTTAATTAGTGCAGATTATTCTCAAATTGAATTAAGAATTGTTGCAGCTATTAGTGGTGATCCTAATATGTGTGAAGCTTTTAAATTAGGCAAAGATATTCATACAGCAACTGCTGCAAAAGTGTATAATGTAGCAGAGGCAGATGTTACAAAAGAAATGCGTTACAAAGCCAAGAGTGTAAATTTTGGAATTATATACGGACAAGGAGCATTTGGCTTAGCCGAAAATTTAGGCATTAGCAGAACCGAAGCAAAAGAAATTATTGATAATTATAAAAGAGAGTTTGCAGGCATTCAACAATACATGGATAGCACCATCAACTTTGCACGTGAACATGGTTATGTTCAAACATTGATGGGCAGAAAACGTTGGTTAAGAGATATCAATTCTTCGAACTTTACTGTTCGAGGTTTTGCAGAACGAAATGCTATTAACAGTCCAATTCAAGGTACAGCTGCCGATATGATTAAGTTGGCCATGATAAAAATTCATCATCAACTTAAAAAAGAAAATCTACAATCAAAAATGATTTTGCAAGTGCACGATGAGTTGGTGTTTGATGCTATTGAGAGTGAAATTGATATTTTAAAACCATTAATTTTAGAAAACATGAAATCTGCTATGGTTTTACCAAATGAAGTTCCTATTGAAGCTGAATTAGGCATGGGCAAAAATTGGTTAGATGCACATTAGTAATTATTAATTATGAATGATAAATTATAAATGAGTATTTTAATTCATAATTTTTTTATGAAAAACCCTCCAAAAAAACACCATTACGTTCCAGAATGTTATTTAAAATCATTTGTCGATTACAAAAATATTTTTTGGTACCGCAATCGAAATGAATCTAAAACAAAATTAACAATGCCCTCAAAAGTTTGCTATGAAGAGGATGCATACAAAATTAGAACAGAGGAGACGATCATTAATAATCAATTAAAAGACTTTTATGATATTGAAAGATTTGCGTTTAGAAATCATGAAAACAATTATCAAAAGCTCTTAAATAAAATTAAGAAAATCCAATCGAGTGTGGTCAACTTTGATGTAATTGAATACAAATTGTTTTTAGAAATTTTACTAACTATTAAAAGAAGAAATCCCACAAGTAGAAATACATTGATTAGTCAATTTTCAAATAGTTATTCAGCAGAAGAATCTGCTCAAGAGTTTTATGATTATTTATTAGAAATTGAACCAGAAATAATAAAAAAAGAAAATCTTTTAGAGGAAATTAAATCCTATTTAAAAAATCAATCTAATAATAAAAAGTTTCTTTATGACATGTATTTATCTGCTTATTTAAATACAAAAGAATATCATGTCATCGAAAACATTATTGAATTGTTTTTGAATTTTAACCAATTTATTCTTATTTCAGATTCAATTAAAGAATTCATTACCTCTGACAACCCTGGTTTTACTCAAATTGAAGATATGCTTTATAGTGCAGGTGGCTTTGCAAATAATTTTGAGTTTTATTTTCCATTAACACCTAATTTATGTTTCTACATAAATTCTAATAAAAAAAATTCTAACGTGTCTTCAAAAGAAATTTTGATTCATCCTTTAAGTATTTCTACTGACACAGTTGATGCAATTAATTTTAATACATATCAAATGTGTAATAAGAAAACCTTTGCATTATCAAAAAATAGTTTATTCCATATTGAATCAAAACTTCACTAATCTATTACATTTGATAGTAAATGACAATTACAGAATTCCTCCATCAACTTATTACAGGTTTACAACAAACCACAACTTTAGAATTTATTGCTGTAATAGCTGGCATTGCTAGTGTTTGGTATAGTAGAAAAGAAAATATTTTAGTATATCCAATTGGTTTAATCAATACCAGTATTTATATATACTTAAGTGTCAAAGGACATTTATTTGGAGAAGCCAGTGTAAATTTTTATTACACTGTAATGAGTATTTATGGTTGGATATTATGGTCAAAAAAAGATAATTCTTTAAACGAAAAAATACTACACATCAGCAAAAGTTCAAAAAAAGAATGGATGCAACAATTGATTTTTTTTCTAAGTTTTTATATCATCATTTTCTTTTCTTTATCTTGGATAAAAAATGCATTTGCACCAGAAGCTATTCCTTGGGCCGATGCATTTGCAAGCTCTACAGCTTTTACAGGCATGTGGTTAATGGCTAAGAAAAAAGTAGAAAGCTGGTATTGGTGGATTGCAACTAACATTGCATCGATACCATTGTATTTTGTTAAAGGATATGTTTTTACAAGTGTACAATTTTTAGTATTTTTAATCTTAGCAATTGCAGGATTAATTGAATGGAAGAAGAGAATATCGAATATCGAACAAGGAATATTGAATATCGAACAAGGAATATTGAATGATGAAGCGATTGAAGTATTTGAAGTATTTGATATAAATTTAATTTATGGAAAGAAAGTTTGATTTGGAAAATCGTTTAATAGATTTTGCTGCTACTATAATTAAAACTGCTGAGGGTTTTCCCAAAAGCTATGCTGGCAATCATTTAGCTGGGCAACTTACAAGAAGTGGAAGTTCACCTGCTTTAAATTATGGGGAAGCCCAAGGAGCAGAATCTCGAAATGATTTTATTCATAAAATGAAAATTGCTCTAAAAGAGCTGAGAGAAACAAATAATGGATTAAAAATTGTTTTAAAATTAAATTGGACAAAAAACGATAAAATTGAATTGATATTAAAAGAATGTAATGAGTTGATTTCAATTTTTGTTAAAAGCATTGAAACAGCTAAAAATAATAATCAAGCAAAAAAATGATGGCTTTTAATAATTCAGTATTTAAAAGACAGGGCTCTATTAAATCGAAATTCAACATTCCTTGTTCGATATTCATCATTCAAAAATAGTGAAGTATGAATGTGATAAAAAAAGTTGTAGTTATTGGTCCAGAAAGTACAGGCAAAAGCACGTTGTGTAAGCAATTGGCAGAGCATTACAATTCTTTATGCTGCCCAGAATTTGCAAGAGAATATTTACTTCAATATGGCACTAATTATACTTTTGAAAATTTATTAGATATTGCAAAAGGTCAACTTCATTTAGAAGATAAATATGAATTAAACGTTATGAATGATGAATTACATAACAATA
>JANPAT010000403.1:0-1630 GCA_031430075.1 Chitinophagaceae bacterium
CAGCATCTGAAAAGGCATCGAGATTTGTTTTCATATATGATTGAGCAACGCTGTCCATAAATCGCCCCGCTAAACCATTGATTATCACATGATACACAGTATCTTTCAGTCGCCAGAATTCGTCCCCCACTGTGTGAGAAAAACTTTCATTCAACCAAAGTGAAGTAAAATAATACTCTGCAGTTCTAGGTGCAAACGAGCGTCGGGCCATTGAGAAAGACCGAGTAATCGCTTCTATAGTATCGACATTGTGCGTCGAACTGAACAACTTAGAATGACCAACAGATGAATTTCCCTCTATAATTTCAATGACTTGCTCGCGATCTATATGCCAAAACCTTAGAAGTTGGTCTAATTCCTCCCCTAACTCACCTTTGCCACGCAAATAAGAAACTCCAACAGAATGATGATCTAAGCCAAATTGAATTTTAAAAATCGGTTCAAGAGTGTGTGACAAAGGCCCATGACCTTCCCCAGAATTGGTGGACACCCATAATTCGGTCTATTGAGACCGTTGAGGTGTTTTATGAAAACGAAGAGAAGGTTTACGGACGAGTTCAAGGCTGAGGCTGTTGGGCTGTTGGAGAAGAGCGGCAAGTCTTTGTCGGCTGTTGCGCGGGAGCTGGATTTGGCACCTCCGGTTTTGCGGTCTTGGCGTGAGGTTGCGCGAGGTCAGGCGGGCGGAGCAGTCCGGCCTGGGCGCAACGCGCCCGCCGGACTGGGCAGCCCGGCTGACCTCGCGTCGGAAAATGCGCGGTTGCGGGCTGAAAACGCGCGCCTTGAAATGCACAATCAGATTTTAAAAAAAGCCATTGCGGTGGTGAGCGGAGACCTGAAATGAGCCACCACTTCATTGACGCTCATCGCCTGGAATATCCGGTTCGCGAGATGTGTGCGGCCCTTGGGGTGTCTTGCAGCGGCTATTATGCCAGAGCCGCGCGCCAGCCTTGTGCGCGCCAGCTTGCAGCAGAGACATTGCTGGCGGCGATCAGGGCCATCCATGCAGAGCATCCAGCCTATGGCAGCCCGCGCATCCATGCGCAACTTCTGGTCCAGGGCCATCACGCCAGCCTCGGACGTATCGAAAAGCTCATGCGGGACAATGACATATTCGCCAGCACCAAAGATAAGTTCCGCGTCACCACGACTGACAGCAAGCATGACTTCCCCATTGCTGACAACCTGCTCGACAGGAACTTCAGGGCCTTCAGGCCCAATGAAAAGTGGCTGGCGGACATCACCTATATCCCCACTGGCGAGGGCTGGCTTTACCTCGCTGCAGTGATGGATCTCTGCACCCGGAAAATCGTCGGCTGGGCGATGCGCGACCACATGCGCAGCGAGCTGACAAGCTCTGCCCTGATGATGGCCATTCAGCGCCAGCGCCCGGCTAAAGGCCTGATCCATCATTCAGACCGTGGCAGCCAGTATGCCGCCCACGACTACCGCGCAGCACTCGACAAGGCAGGTCTCATCGCCTCCATGTCACGCAAGGGAAACTGTTGGGACAACGCACCCATGGAAAGCTTCTTCCACACCATCAAAACCGAAGAGCTGCATCATCACACATTCAAAACCAAGGACGAGGCAAAAAGCATTGTGTTCAAATACATCGAAGTCTACTACAACC
>JANPAT010000404.1:0-10740 GCA_031430075.1 Chitinophagaceae bacterium
GTTTATTATTAAATCTAAATTGATTGTATAATGATGAAGTGTAACCAAAACCTTTTAAAGTGGGGCGGTTTGCTGTAAATAAACGAAAACTTGAAGAATACTTTTTTGCTTCGTTAGTACTTAACCAAAAACCCATACCCCAACTTCCTGGGCGTTTAAATACATAACCTTCTTTACGTGGCTCATAAAAATCATTGCTTTTAGGGTTTGCGTATATATTAATGCCAACGTTCCATAAATTTTTAAGTTGGCCATTAATATTTGTATTAATTCCTAACGATTGATAATCCCAAGGTTTTAAACGTGTAGAATAATAAATATTAAAATTAAAGTTTAACCTGTTGTACCATTTTTTTGGTTCAATCCATTTATAGCCCATCCAAAATCCATTATCGATATAATTATTGTTGGTAAAATAACCCATATCATTTTGTTGATATTTATCATTAGCTAATTCTTGCCATAAATTAAAATTAAATCTGCCACCAGTTTTTGAAAAACCAATTGAATGATTATATCCAGTAAGGTTTGTTCCTGCACCTTGGTATCCAACTAAATTACTTACTCCAACTTTTCCTGAAAAATTCCAAATATTTTTTTTATCAAAAAAATCCCAAAGAGCAGCAGTGTTATATGCATCATAATCAGCTCCATTTCGAGTAACACTTGTATTGATGAATGAAATGCTTGAATTATTTTTTAAAGTTTGATCTAATACTAAAATATTATAATTTACTAAAGGACTAGTTTCTACTTCTCTTGTTAAACCTTTCGACTTGTCTAATATTGTAGCATACTGTGCTGCAGTTATTGCATTTAAAATACCGATTCCCAAACCTTTTGAACTACGTCCACTAACTTTAGTTGCATTGATTAATTTTGTTTCAATAGGATTATTAATTATAGAATCTGTGCTGGATAAATTTTGATAAGCTTTCCCAAAATTTATTGGAAAGCCTCCAATTCTTCTGCTATAAAATAAATTGCCTTTATTAAATAACTCAGTTCCCTCAGTAAAAAAACTTCGGTATTCATCGTAACGAACTTCAAAAGGACCAAGATTTAAAATTTGATTATCGCTTTGAACCTGACCAAAATCTGGTACTAGAGTCATATCTAAAGTAAACGCCTGATTTATTCCATACTTTACATCAACTCCTCCATTAATGGTGCTCTTAAAGTTTTTTTGATTTGGATTATTATAAGGATAATGATTAGCGTTTAAAGATAAATATGGTGAAAATGATAAGCGAACAGGAGGTTTAATATTATCAATATTTTTTAGTATGCCTTCTTGAGCAAGAAAATTTCCACCAACTATAGGATTAACAGGGTTCCACATATATTGTTTACCACTCTTTGTTCTTCTTCTGGTAATATTCATGCCCCAAGTTTGATTGGGTTTTGATACAAAACGAATGGCAGCATATGGAATTCTCATTTCAAAAGTCCATCCATCATTTACAATTTTAGAATTTGTTTCATAAACACTACTCCAACTTCCATCTTCACCATTCGAAGAATATTTTGCATCAAACTGTTCGCCTAAGGCAGTTACAAAATATCCAAATCCATTTATTTTATCATTATAAGTATCGAAAATTACTCCAACAAAATCATTAACCCCAACATTATCTCTACCTACTAATTCTTTTGAAATGCTATCTTTATTTGACTCGTGACAATACCCTGCAATATAAAATGCATGATCATCGTATAGTAAATAAATTTCTGTTCTGCTTTCGTTGGTTTCATTTTTGCCAAAACTTGGTCTCCATTCAACAAAATTGTTTATTAATGTGGCTTTTTTCCAGGCTTCTTCAGTTAATTCCCCATCAATTTTAAAAGTTGCATTGGTTCTAACAGCATTAACCTCTTTAATTTTGATTTCGTTTTGTGCAAGCAAGTTTGTGCCTAATAATAAAAGGAAAATAGTATGTAGAATTATTTTTGGCATTACTGTATAATAAAAAATAAAAATAAGTTCTAAGTATATTTTCCTCAAGCAGATTTTGATATACGAAAAGAATTAAGTTTAAACGGTATATTGGTCATTTAAAATCAATTACTTTCATCTCTCAATAAAATAAAATGCAGCAATCTTTATTACAACTTAAAAATAATTTCAATAGTGGTATAACAAAATCTAAAGATTTTAGAAAAGAACAACTACTGAAATTAAAACTTGCTGTATTGCAACATGAGCAAGAGTTATACGATGCATTATATACAGATTTAAAAAAAAGTAAAGAAGAAGTGTGGGTTACAGAAATAGGATTTTTTTTAACTGAACTTAATAACACCATTAAAAATTTAAACAAATGGATGAAGCCTACTTGTGTTAGTACAAATTTGCTTAATCTCCCTTCATCAAGTTATATCTATCACGAACCTTTAGGTGTTGTTTTAATTATTGCACCTTGGAATTATCCATTTCAATTGTTGTTTACCCCTTTAATTGGTGCAATTGCTGCAGGCAATTGTGTGGTACTAAAACCCAGTGAGTTTACACCAGCAACATCAAGAGTAATGAGAAAAATAATTGATGAAAATTTTGATGAAAATTTTATTTTTTATGTTGAAGGAGATGGGGCAACTGTTGTGCCTGAAATGATGAACAGTTTTATTTTTGACCATGTTTTTTATACTGGTAGTACATCAGTTGGAAAAATAATTTACCAGCTTGCAGCAAAAAATTTAACACCAGTTACTTTAGAGCTTGGTGGCAAAAGCCCATGTGTGGTGGATGATTCAGCAAATATTAAAATAGCAGCTAAGAGAATTGCACTTACTAAGTTTAGCAATTGTGGTCAAATGTGTGTGGCACCAGATTATATTTTAGTGCATGAAAGTAAACAAGCAGAATTAATTGATGCATTAACAAAATATATACAACAATTTTATGAAGTGGATAGTCTGCAATCGTACAATTATGGCAAAATAATTAATGAAAAGCAATTTGATAGAATAATTACTTACTTAAAAGATGGAGATATTGTTTTTGGTGGAAAATTTAATAAAGAACAACTATATATTCAGCCAACAATAATGCTTGTTGAAGACTTGAATACCATAATAATGACAGACGAAATTTTTGGGCCTATACTACCCATAATTTCTTATAAAAATAAACAAGTAGCAGTTGATATTATTAATAAAAACCCAAACCCATTAGCATTTTACATTTTTACAACTTCTAATGCTGAAGAAAGTTTTTGGTTAACCCATGTTGCTGCAGGTGGTGCTTGTGTTAATAATGCAAGTTGGCATTTAACCAATCATCATTTACCTTTTGGTGGTAGAGGTTTTAGTGGACTTGGAAACTATCATGGCAAGTTTTCATTCAAAACTTTTAGTCATGCTAAATCTGTGCTGAAAACACCTAATTGGTTTGATCCATCAATGAAATATCCACCATTTAAGGGCAAGTTGAATTTGTTTAAAAAGTTAATTGGTTAATGATTTCAATACTCTTCTTTTAAATGTCTCGTTATATTTGCTTAAGTAAATGAACAACCCCAACTTAAATATTGATACTGAAAATCTTTCTGCAGCAGAAAAGGAATTTGAAAATAAAATTCGTCCATCAGAAATTGATGAATTTACTGGGCAACCGCAGTTAATAGAAAATTTAATCATCTTTATTAAGGCTGCAAAGCTTCGTGGAGAAGCTTTAGATCATACTCTTTTTCATGGACCTCCAGGATTAGGTAAAACAACTTTATCGAGAATTGTTGCTAATGAAATGGGTGTAAATATTAAAGAAACAAGCGGACCAGTAATTGAAAAACCTGGCGATTTAGCTGGCTTGCTTACCAATCTTGAAGCTAATGATGTGTTGTTTATTGATGAGATTCATCGTTTAAGTACTGTTGTTGAAGAATACCTGTATGCAGCAATGGAAGATTTTAGAATTGATATTATGATTGATTCTGGTCCTAATGCTCGAAGTGTTCAAATCAATTTAAATCCTTTCACATTAATTGGTGCAACAACCAGAAGTGGATTATTAACAGCTCCTCTCCTTTCACGTTTTGGAATAAAAAATCGTTTAGAATATTATAGTGCAGAAACTTTAAAAAAAATTATTCAACGCAGTGCTAGAATTTTAAAAACTAATATTGAAGATGCTGCAGCTGAAGAAATTTCTAGAAGAAGTAGAGGAACCCCTCGTATTGCAAATGGTTTATTGAGAAGAGTAAGAGATTTTGCAATGGTATTAAATGATAGCCAGATTGATATAGGTATAACTCAACATGCATTAAAAGCATTAAATGTTGATGAACATGGTTTAGATGATATGGATAATAGAATTTTATTAGCCATAATAGAAAAATTTAAAGGTGGGCCAGTTGGTTTAACCACTATTGCAACAGCAGTTGGTGAAGAAGCTGGTACTATTGAAGAAGTATATGAACCTTTTTTAATTAAAGAAGGCTTTTTACAAAGAACACCTCGTGGCAGAGAAGCTACATTAAAAGCTTATAATCATCTTGGTAAAAAACCAAATAAAAATGTTTCTCCAGGGTTGTTTGAAGAATAATTTTAAAACAATATTCTCAAAGAAAAAATTTCCAATAACGTTACGATTTAAAAATAATATTAAAATACTTTTGCAGCCAAGTTTGAACTATGTATAGTATTAAAGTAAATTTTGAACAAAAAGGATTAGAGACCAAAACAATAGAAACAAATGCAATTGGTGATAGTTTATTAGAAGTATTGTTAGATAATAAAATTGAACTACATCATAACTGTGGTGCTGTTTGTGCATGCAGCACATGCCATTTATATGTTAATAGTGGCGAACAATTTGTAGAAGAATTATCGGATAAAGAAGAAGATTTTATTGATAGAGCCGTAAATCCAAGAATCAATAGCCGTTTAGGATGCCAATGTGTTTTACAAGAAGGCTCTGGAACAATTGAAGTAACCTTACCAGATCAAACTCAATTTTTAGGAGAATAATAAATGTTTACAAGAATTGAAATGTAAACATAAAACATAAAACTTACCATGACACATTTTGAACCACCAATACATTGGAACGATTACGAGGATATTGCTTTAAAACTTTATGAAAAATTTGGTGATGAATTTACCGAAAGCAAAATTTATCGAGTTCGTTTTACCGATTTATTAGAATGGGTTTTATCACTCCCCAACTTCGTTGGCAAAAAAGAAGAATCTAATGAGGGTCATTTAGAAATGGTGCAAAGTAGTTGGGTGTATGAGTGGAGAGATAATCAGAAAAAATAATATTTAAGCTTCCATATAAATAGTAAGCAGAAAAAAGCTTTCGATTATGGCTACTACACTATGATTGATATTGCTTTGCAATGCAATCATCTGTCCTTTATCTAACAAACTCGAATGCAAATCAGTTTTAAAATTGATTTCTCCTTCTAAAACCTGAATAATAATATTCCCATTTGCAGTATGCGTTTTTAATTCTGCATTTTCTTTCATGCCCATTAAAACAACTGTATAATTATCAGACTTTAAAATAGTAATGGAATTTTGATCTTTTTCGACCCAAGAAACTTCTTGTTTTAGTTTAATAATAAATTTGTTTAAATCCATTTCAACTAAAGGTGCATTTAAAATTCTTTTACCTTCAGGCCTTAATAAAGTAGATTCATTGTCATTATTTTTTTCCATTTTTTATTTTTTATTTATTAATTCTGGATGTGTATTTAATTTAGTGATTAACTCATCTACTTCTGTATCAGCAGATATTCCATAACCATTTACTAGTAATCCCTTAACATCAAATTTTAAAGATGATATGGCATAGAGTATTGATTGATCTTCTGGGTTGGTATCTCCCTCAAACCTAAACACTTTATCAATTTCAAAATCTTTTGGAGAGAGCTTTAATGTTTTGGAATGACAAACAATACATTGATCTTTTATATTAAAATCGAGTAAATAACCTTCTTTATTTAAGGCATTAATCGTCTGTGATAAAGTGCCATAACTTTCTTTCATAATTAATAATTAGTTGATAGTTTATTTAATAAATAATTTATCATTTTACTTTTCCAAAAATAGATTCAATGGTTGTTTTGAGTTTATCGGTAGCACCAATTAATGCTAAATCGTAAGAACTAGATTTGTCTGTAACTACTATAGGTTGAATGGTTTTAAGGTGAGCTTCGAGTAAACATTTTTTATCGGTCATGCCATTTTTATTTCCATTTTGATCAGAAAAATGAATTTCAATTTTTGTAATTTGTTCTTGAAATGGCAATAAGTCTACAGCTAGTAGTTCTTTTATATTTTTCCCAAATGATTTTTGCTCACTAAAATTTTTTTCGGTATTAATTTCAATAGTCATTCCAAATAATTTATAATTGAAATCAAATTTCAATTTTATCTTAAATGAAATTATTCGATATTTAGAAATTCGAATTACACATATACATCAAATAATTGTATTATTCACTGATTAAATCGATAAAATGGGTTGAAAAAATATTAAAGTGATTTTTTTTGATCAGCGATTGTAGTATCAACAATTTTAATGCTAGGTGTTAAAATTAATCTTAAAGAAGAATTTTTTGATACATAAGCCCAAGCCCAATTAATAAAGATGATTAATTTATTTTTTACACTTAGAATTAACATTAAGTGTAAAAACATCCAAATAAACCAAGCAAAATAACCTTTTAAATTAAAAGATCCAATATCAACCACTGCTTTATGTGTACCAATGGTTGCCATAGAGCCTAAATCTTTATATTCATACTCCACCATTTGCTTTTTTGTTAAAATTGCACTTAGATTTTTTGCCAAATTTTTTGCCTGATGAATTGCAACATTTGCAACTTGAGGATGCCCCTTAGGATAAAGGTTAGTTTGCATAAAACAAATATCCCCAATTGCATAAATATTATTACAGCCTTCAACTTTATTAAATCTATCTACTTTTATTCTATTGCCAAAAGTGATACATTCTTTTGGCAATCCAATCAAACTATTAGCAACAACACCAGCAGCCCAAATAACAGTTTTTGATTTGATAGTTTTGCCTGTACTTAGAGTTATAACATCACCATCATAGCTTTTTACAAAAGTTTCTTTTAATAATTGAACCCCCATTTCAATTAAATATTTTTCAGAAGCCATTTTAGCATTTTCGCTCATATTATTTAAGGTATGCTGACTTCCCTCTACCAAAATAATTTTAAAATTTGTAAAATCTATTTTAGGATAATCTTTGGGTAATATATTTTTTTTAATTTCTGCAAATGCACCTGCAAGTTCAACGCCTGTTGGCCCTGCACCTACTATAACCAGGTTAAGTAAAGACTGTTTAATGTTAGTTTCTGCAGATATAATATCTTCAAATATTTGTAAAATATGGTTTCTAATTATAATAGCATCGTATGTAGTTTTTAAAGTAAAAGCATGATTTGCAATTTCACTATTACCAAAAAAATTAGTTTTACAACCCATTGCAATTACTAAAAAATCAAATTCGAAACTACCTATTGTAGTTTTTACGCATTTTTGTTCAGAACTAATACTTAGAACTTCTGCAAGCCTTATCTGAATATTTTTTTGGTTTTTAAAAATATATCGAATAGGAAATGAAATACTTGAAGGCTCAATTTGAGACGTGGCCACTTGATAAAATAATGGTTGAAATTGATGATGATTAATTTTATCAATAAGTAAAATATCAAAATTATTTTTATTTAAATTTTTTGCCAGTTGCAAACCAGCAAAACCTGCTCCAATAATTATTACTTTTGGTTTCATTACCATACTTTTTTATACCAAGATAAGCTATATAAAAATTTGAAAGAATTAATTTGTTTATAAAAATCAGAAGAATATTTTATTTAAGTTAAAATTATAAAGAGTAATAAAATATTTTTCTTGAATTTTGAATAATTAAATTTACTTATTAATAACATTAAATGAACAACCCATTTTCAAATTTTAATCATATCAAAGCATTTGCATTTGATGTTGATGGTGTTTTAACCAATGGAGATTTAATTATTCTTCCCAATGGAGTAATGGCAAGAACCATGAATGTAAAAGATGGCTACGCTTTGCAACTTGCAGTTAAAAAAGGCTATCAAATAGCCATTATTTCTGGTGGCAACTCTAAAGAAGTAATAGAAAGATTAAATATTTTAGGCATCACAGATGTATATATGAACGTAAGTGATAAACTTGCTGTATTACAACAATTTCAAGAAAAACATCGACTACAAACAAATGAAATGCTCTTTATGGGAGATGACTTACCCGACTTTGAAGTAATGCAACATGTTGGATTGCCCTGTTGCCCAAATGATGCTGTTGATGAAATTAAAGAAATTTGTAAATATATTTCTCCAATTAATGGAGGAAAAGGTTGTGCCAGAGATGTTATTGAAAAAGTTTTAAAATTGGCTAACAAATGGCAACACACCAACCATATAAGCAGTAAATAGAATAACACAAATTCGTTTTAACAATAATTTCTATAGCTCATAAAAGGAGTTATACCCTACATTTGCCGCTCGTTATGAAGCAAATTGAAGATTTTTACCCTTTATTATCATCAAAAAAGAAGATGGTAATAACTACTCACCAAAAACCAGATGGTGATGCAATGGGCTCTTCACTAGGCTTATTTCATTTTTTAATAAAACTTGGTCATCAAGTAACAGTAATCTCACCTACAAATTGGGCAAATTTTTTAAATTGGATGCCAGGAGTTAAGGATGTGGTTGATTTTGAAATGTATCAACACAAAGCCAAAGAAATTATTGCAGAAGCTGAAATTTTATTTTGCTTAGACTTCAATACACTTTCACGAATAAAACATATGCAGCCTTGCATTGAACAAGCAAACTGCATTAAAGTATTAATAGATCATCATCAAGAACCGCAAACTGCTGCATTTAATTATGGTGTTAGTGATACCAAAAAAAGTAGTACTTCTGAAATGGTGTATGATTTCATCATTCAATCAAATTATAAAGATCAATTGGACGTTGATATTGCAGCTTGTTTATATACAGGTGTTATGACAGATACCGGTTCTTTCAGATTTCCATCAACCACTGCATCAGTTCATAGAATGCTGGCACATTTTTTAGATCTGGGTTTACAACATTCAGAAATACACAATAATATTTTCGATAATTTTTTAGAAACTCGCTTACGATTTATTGGAAACGCCCTATTAAATAGAATGGAAGTTTTTTACGAATACAATACTGCTGTAATGTGTATTCCAAAATCCGACATTAAAAAATTTGAAATTAAAACAGGAGATACAGAAGGCTTAGTAAATTATATGCAAAGCATTACCGGAATTAGGCTTGCAGCAATTGTAATTGATAGAGAAGAAGAGAGAAAATGGAGCTTTAGAAGCAAAGATGGTTTTGATGTAAATGAATTTGCTCGTAAACATTTTGAAGGAGGTGGACATGCTGCAGCTGCTGGTGGAAGAAGTAGTGATTCTTTAGAAACAACATACAAACATTTTTTAACTGTTATAAAACAATATGAAACAGAACTTAACAAAAATTAAATTAGTGGTAGCCATTGTAGCCACAACAATTATGCTAACAGCTTGTAATAGTAATTACGAGAAAACTGCATCGGGAATGACTTACAAAATTTCTCAAGGCAATGGAAAAGAAAAAATTAAACAAGGTCAAATTGTAAAATTTTATATTGAATATAAATTACAAGATAAAGACACAATTTTAAATACCAACTATGGTAAAATGCCTGGTTATTTACCAGTTGATACCAATAAATTACCTAAACATAATTTTACTGAAATCATTACCAAACTTGCTGTTGGAGACAAAGTAGATTTTATTTTAAGTATTGATACATTAAAAAGTTTAGGTCAAATTCCTGGCTACGATAACGTATTCAAAAAAGCTGGTTTAATTAAAGGAAAAGTAGAAATATTAAAAGTATTTGCTAATGATTCTTTGACTCAACCAGATTATCAAGCAGAAGCTAAGAAAGAAGAAGCCCGTCAGAATGTAGCCATGCAAAAAGAAATGAAAGAAAGAGAGGAAAAAAATAAAGTATTAATTGTTGAACAGAAAAAAGCTTTAAAAGAATATGCAGTAAAAAATAATATTAAATACATCGAATCTCCATTAGGTGTTTTAGTTGAAGTTCAAAACCCTGGTGTTGGTATGAAAGCTAACATTGGTACAAAAGCAATGATATTATACACTGGAAAATTAATGAACGGAAAACAATTCGATTCAAATATTGGAAGAAACCCAGAACAATTATTACCCATATTAGTTGGTTCACATAATGTTGTACTAGGTATGGAAGATGCCATGCAATATTTTGGTAAAGGAGGAAAAGGAAGATTATTAATTCCTGCAGCATTAGCATATGGTGATAGAGAAAATGGACCCATTCCTGCTAATTCGAATTTAATTTTTGATGTTGAGGTTAAAGATGTTACAATAGATAAACCTGAAACTATCGATTCAACAAAAATGAAAAAATAAATTTTCTAAAAAAAATTATGCTGAAGACTCTGCATAAAGCAGGGTCTTCTTTTTATCACTAATTATCTTTTTAACTTTTCATCATTAAACTTATTCATCTCTTAATCTTTAAAGCCATTGCAAAACCTTAATTTTGCACTTTAATTTTATACCCTACAAAAAGTAGGGACAATCTTTTTATTTTTTTATGAGCACAACAAACACAGTCGGGATAAGAAACATTGCAATTATAGCCCACGTA
>JANPAT010000405.1:0-1982 GCA_031430075.1 Chitinophagaceae bacterium
GTTTTTGAAAATATTTTATCGCCCAAAATAGATTTGTTATAATCTCTATACACTTTACTAAACAATATAGGTGCATAAATATTTACTGCATTATTAAATAATGAAAGTTGTATTCCTGCATCGAATAAAAACCTACCTGTTGCTGGATTATCTACCCATGCTTCTGCATAAGTACCTACATCTGCAAATAATTTTAACTCGGGCAAACCCGGAACATCAATATTAAAATTTGTTGCCATTAACCAATCGTCAGACTTGCCTACTTTGTTGCCTAAAAAATCTGTACGAGCTTTAAAAAATCCATCTCTTTCCATAATTTGCTGACTTCTCCAGCCTTCAAATTCACCACGACCAACAAAATAATCACTAAAAGTATAATCTTCATAACCCTTAGGGCCACTCATGTTTAAATGATACTTATCGGTATAGTATTGTTGTAAAAATGTTTTGCTTTTTAAATAGAAAAATTTGCCTGCAAAAAATCTAGCTTCAATTCCTCCTTTGTGTTTGGGATAATTAAAAAACTGTTTTGCAGTTAATCCGGCTCTAATAAAATCTTCTCCTTGATCAATAGTTACATTAATATGATAAGGATACAATATCCTGTTATCAAACTTAGTAAAGTACAATCTGTTAATGTAAGATTTTGTTTTGGGTGTTGTAATTTTATTGCTGTTTGAAAACAATAAATTTTCTTCTTGTAAATAAAAAGTTTTAAAGCCAATAACTGTTCGTTGGGTTGAGCGTAAATCGTTTTTGTATAATGTATATTTTATTGATGGAACTAATCTTGTAACACCTAAATTAAACTTTGTACCTGCATCTGAAATGTAATTATCGTAAGTGTATTGCTGAAAACTAACACTCATTTCTAACCAAGATTTTCTTTTGTAAATATTATACGATGCTCTTCCAAAAAAATTAAATTCACTGCTACTAGTGCCAAAACTTGGGTTTAATAAAAATTGAAATTTGGGTAATGGAAGTTGATAGTTGTGCATAGTTGCTCCTATTCTAATACCATCATAAAAATTATATGTTGTAGTTGGAGCAAATGAAATGAATTGATATTGCGTTGTGTTTTTTCGAGGGAAACCAAAAGCAGCTTTTAAAGTTTGTTTGCTATTTGCTTGCTCTATGTTATATTGATAGAGTTTATTAAAATGAAAATCCAGGTTTTTACCTGTTGCAATTTCAATAGTTTTTTTAAAATCTTCAGGATAGGGGTGTTTAAACTTCCATTCTTCAAAGTATGTTTTCATAGCAGCATCAAAAACATCTTTACCTAAATATTTTTCTAATTGTAACATCCAATTTGCTGCATCTTCATACACTTTTAAACCATAATATTCTTTTGGAAATACTGTTGAAACAGTATCTATGGCTATATTTTTTTTAATTCTGTTTAGGCTGTAATTGGTAACATCTAAGCCATCAACTGCTACTATTTTAGTGTTATTTTTTTCTCTAAAAAATCTATTGTCGTAATAAGTATTCATACCCTCATCCATCCAAGCATGGTCTCTTTCATTACTAGCTAAAATACCATACAACCAAATGTGCCCTATTTCATGAGAGATTACATCTCTTGTATCTACAAAATTATTTGAAGTGTTGATGTAGGTAATGGTTGGATACTCCATGCCATCTTCTTTATCTTGTTTACCTAATACAACTGTTGCTGTTTGGTATGGATATTCTCCCAACCAATTGCTGTAATTTTTTAAAGTAGATTTAATGTATGCAATATTTTTAGTAGCATTTTTTTCTCTTTTTTTATGAGAGAAAGAAAACACATCAACTACTTTTATTTTTAGCTGAAGCGTGTCGTATTGAACTAAAAAATTCTTACTAGCAAACCAGGCAAAATCATGAACATTGTCTTGATGATATTGTAAAGTTTTGGTTCCAATTGGTTTAGCTTTTCTAACAATATTTTCAGTTTTTGCTTTTTTTAAAGGCTTTGATGGGAAGAATGATTT
>JANPAT010000406.1:0-3470 GCA_031430075.1 Chitinophagaceae bacterium
GTTGATTCTATTCCTATTGAACCTGTTCTAATTCTATGGTGTAATACCGATGATGGGTTGATACTTAATTTAAATAAGTTTCCACCACTAACACTTGTATTTAATCTTTCCCCATTAATAGTAACTGAACGATTTTTACAAACATCTTCAATTTTAAAATTGGTGAATTTAATTCTTAAAGTTGCACCAGGTTCTATCCATTTAGTGGCATAAAGTAAATCAACTGTAATGGTTCCTGTTCTTTTTCTACAACCATGTATAGTTCCATTAAAAGTAAATACTATCCTGTTTGCAATATTTCCAGGATTACTTGTATCTAAATCTGGTGGCAAGAAACTGCCACCTAAAAAAACATTCCCTACTCCACAAAAACGTGCACTAGATGATAAGGTATTGTTAATATCGTCATCGGCACTTTCTGTTTCGGCTTGAAACATTTCATCATCATCAGATTGAACTGAAGCCTGAACTTCATCGGTTACCAAAACATCTGAAGTAACTTTTTTACAAGCAACAGAAAATAACGACAAACAGCAAACTAGAGTAAAAGCTGTTTTAAAATTTAAGGTTTTCATAAATAATTTTTGAATGAGTAATTTTTTTGTTTTTGTCAATTCTCTGACTTTCTATTAAGAAATAAGTTTAATACTCAAAATTTTTTTCAAAATTAATCAAAACTAAGTTACTTCTATTCTTTTATATTTGCAACCTTTAGGGGAATTAGCTCAGTTGGTAGAGCGTTTGCATGGCATGCAAAAAGATAAAAAGATTCTATTCTTTACCTAAAAAATCTGCCCAGCCTTTCCATTTTTCTTTATAAATTTTTTCTGGATTGGTAGGTAGTTCAACAGGCTTTTTTCCTGATTTGCAAAATATTCTCCAATCCATATTAGATTTTAGCTTTTGCTTATGGACAAATGCTCTTGCTACTTTAAACGAAGAAAATTCTTTTCTTTGGTTTGCTACATTTCCATTTCCAAAGAAATCACCCCAAGTTGTCCACTCTTTTTTATATATGCTATTTAGGGTTCTAGGAATATCATCAGGTTTCTTGCCAGTTTTACAATAACTATACCATTCTGTTTGAGAATTTATTTTCAAATTTTTAACAAACTTCTTGCATTCCTCAAATGAACGATAAACTTTGAGTTGACTTGCAATCGTATCTGTTCCAAAAAAATCACCCCAACTTTTCCATTGGCTTTGATATGTTCTATTTAAATTAGTTGGTATGTCACTTGGTTTCTTTCCACTTTTACAAAATATTTTCCACTCTTTTTGAGAATTTATTTTTAAGTTTCTAACAAACTTCATGCATTCTTCAAATGAACGATAAACCTTATAATAATTAGCAACTGTTCCAGTCCAAAAAAAATCTCCGAAACTAATCCATTCATTTTTATATACTGAATTTGGATTGGTTGGTATGTCACTTGATTTTTTTCCACTTTTACAAAATTCTATCCATTGGGATTGAGATTTTATCTTTAGATTCTTTGTGAATTTTTTAGCATCACTAAACGAACGGAAAATTATTTTCTGATTAGAGACTATACCTGTACCCAAATAATCGCCCCAATTTATCCATTCATTTTTATATATTTTCTCTGGATTGTAAGGTAGGTCAATTGGTCTACTTCCTGAACTACAAAATATTCTCCATTCACTATTTGATTTAAAATTCAACTTTCTAACAAATTCTCTCGCTTCTTCAAAAGGCATCCAACTTAGCTTAGCTAATTTGTTCCAAGTTTTTAATTGTATGTTTTCTATTAACTCATTTTCATTAATCTGCTCAGTAATGAGTTCATCAATTTCAAAATTTAATAAATCACTATTTTTTGGTTTTTTATTTCCCTTACTTATTTCTCTAAAATATTCAATAATACGTTCATCATTACTTGCCAATGCTCTAATGGTACTTAGTATTTCCTTAAATTCATCACTCTCTATTATTTCATCTTTATTATTTGAATTTGTAAATACTGGAAGTATAACATAGCCAAAATCTTTACCCTCTTTCTTTCTTAATGCTCTACCAACTGCTTGAACAATATCAATGGTACTTTTTCTTGGATCAGCAAACAATACACAATCAATATTAGGAACATCAATACCCTCAGTTAAACATTTTGCATTTGTAATTACTCCTTTATCAGATTTTGCAAACTCATCAACAACTTTTCCTCTTACAGATGTTGGCATTGAACCTGAAACATGATAGGACTTTACTTGTGAAAATTTTGGATATGATTTGCCAAATACATCCTGACTTTGCTCAAATGCAACAGCATTTTTTATACTGGAATGAAATGTTACAGCATGATGAATTGGATATATTGTCATTGCTTTTCGTAAAGCAATTAATGATGCCAATGTTCTTGCTTCGGTTTCTTTACTTGCCTCTTTACCTATTGGTTTTACATAAGCATTTTTTTCTATTAAATTCTTTACTTCTTGATTTGAAATTAATAATGTGATTATTTTATAATCTGATAAAATACCAACTTCTATTGCTTCTTTAAAAGACATTTGGGCAAATGTTTCGCCATAAACCTCTACATCATCCATGCTTAATATATTATCAGATGAACCTGCATATCTTCTTTCAGTTGCAGTCATAAAAATTCTTTTATCAATTTTTATGTTCTCATCAAATAATAAATGGCTGAATAGTTTTGACTTATCTCCAACTGTTTTATGTGCTTCATCCATTATGCCTAAATCAAAATTGCATTTAGCTATGGTACAAGCATCAGCAATTGTTTTACCTGATTGATAAGTTGTAAATACAATTGTTTTATTCTTTTTATTTTTTATTAACCAATTTGCAATAAAATTTTTATCTGTTACACATGGCACTCCAATTTCATTGGTATGAATTAAAACATCATCATTTTTACCAATGCCTTCATCACTACAAACACATAGCCATGAAATAGTTTCATTATTTGCAACAGATTCTCTTAAATAAACTTCTAAGGTTTGTTTAACTAATGATAAAGAAGGAACTGCAACAATTATATTTTTAGCATTTAGTTCATTTACTATCCAATAACCAGTTAAACTCTTTCCAGCTCCACATGGAAATACTAATTTGCCTCTTTTATTTTTTTCAGTTAAAAAATATTCATTAGCTTCTTTAATAGCTTTTGATTGATGTAGCATTGGTTTAAAAGGAATTAACTTTTTATCTTTTCCTTTTAATCTATTCCTTAGCCAATCAAAAAATGCTTTATCTAATTTTCTCCATTCATCAGAATTGCAGAAACCAATATTTGCATTGCCTTTATAAATTTTTGCATAATCATCAAGTGTTGTAGCTACTAAACAATAAGAAATGTTCTTAGCTATTCCCTTACTTAATGATATGAATGTTGAAATTGTTCTGTGAGAGAGTGTGTGTTCTTCTTCTTGTAAATATTTGCATTGTATAGCCCAAAAATCTCCTTCAAATGTTTCGGCAATTA
>JANPAT010000407.1:0-13010 GCA_031430075.1 Chitinophagaceae bacterium
TGGACGAATAAGAATGGTTCTTTCAACGGCTTTTTCAAAACGCCATTCCTCTATTAATTTAGGATTACCTGTAAGTAGAATTTCAGGAACCTTCCATCCTTTAAAATCAACAGGTCTAGTATATACAGGAGGTGCTAATAAACCATCTTGAAAAGAATCAGTAAGTGCAGAGGTTTCATCATTTAAAACACCTGGCAATAATCTTCCAATAGCATCTACCAAAATTGCAGCTGCTAATTCACCACCACTTAATACATAATCTCCAATAGAAATTTCTTTCGTGATATAATGTTCTCTGATGCGTTGATCAATGCCTTTATAATGTCCACAAATAATTAAAATATTTTGTAACATGGAAAGTTGATTGGCATGAGTTTGTTTAAATTGTTCAGCATCGGGAGTTACATAAATAATTTCATCGAACTTAGTTTCTTGTTGCAATTCTTCAATGGCATTCACAAGAGGTTCACACATGATAACCATGCCTGCACCACCACCATATTGGTAATCATCAACCTGAGCATGTTTATTAATAGCCCATTTACGAAGATTGTGAACATGAACATTAAGCAAACCTTTTTCTTTAGCACGTTTTAGAATGCTATGGTTAAAAGGGCTTTCTAACAAATCAGGCACAACAGAAATGATATGAATATTCATGAACTAGAATTCACTGCAAAAGTAAACGATGAAAAAGTTGTATGCTACCTTTTATAAAACTCTTTTACAAAATTTTCTGGATTATCAGGAGTGATAATTATTTTGTTATTATTTGTTGTAATTAAAACATAATTATTTCTTCTGGTTGCATACCATGTCATGGCACCCATTTTAAAACTGTAAAATTTTCCATAAAATCCAAATAGCCCTCCAACTCCAAAAGTTCTTATGGTTCCTTTTAGTTGATCTTTTTCTATTTGCTCTATGGTAACTATATTATTTTTATATATTGTTGTACATTTATATATCTATGAATTTTGATTTGCTTGATTTCAATCGAGTATGAATAGGGTTTGTATAAAAAAGCGATAATAAAACCAAGTAGTATTAAAATTGAAATGAATAATCCAAGCCCAAAATTTATTTCTTTAACAAAAATGAATTGTATAACTGCAGAAGTTATTAATAATGCAGTAACCAAAAGAGTGGTAATAAAAGTAAATTTATCTAGTGATGCTTTAAATTTCATTATGCTAAAAAAGAAGGTTTAAAATTTGGTTTTGTTCTATGATTTGTTGCTTGTTCAAAAGCAAAAGCAATTTCGAATAATTTAGGTTCCTGATAGGCTGTACTAAAAAACGATAGTCCAATTGGTAAATCATACACTTTGCCAGTGGGTACAGTAATATGAGGATAGCCACTTATTGCAGCAGGTGCTGTTAAAAAAACTTCACCCCAACGATCACCATAAATAGTATCAATACTGCATGAAGGCCCCATAGTTAAGCCACATATTGCATCTAAATTATTTGCTTTCATTGTTTCATCAATCATTTTTTTAGCAGCATCATGACTTTTATTTAAAGCTTCAAGATATTCTTTACTATCTAGTCCTTTCATTTTTGCACTTGCTTCTAAAATCTCTTGTTTAAAAGTTGGCATTACTTCATTTTCATTTTTTTTATTAAAAGCAATTACATCATCAATTGTTTTAATTGAAGTATTGGCTTGAGCAAAATATTTATTTAAGCCATCTTTGAACTCAAATTTCAATACTTCATATTCGGCATCTCCAAGTTTATTTAACTTTTCTAAATATTCAATATCTACAATTGTTGCTCCTGCATTTTTTAATGCATCTATTGTTTTTACAAAAAGTGCTTCTAAAAATTGGTTATCATATTTCTTTTTTTCCATACCAATTCTTTTTCCTTTTAAACCATCGAGCTTTAAAAATTTGGTATAGTCTTTTTCAATTTTTTCATTGCTTTCTTTTGTTTTAACATCTAAAATATCAATACCAGTAATAGCAGATAATAATATTGCTGCATCCGTTACAGTTCTTGTAATTGGCCCTGCAGTATCTTGTGTTGAAGAGATTGGAATTATTCCTGAACGACTCACTAAACCTACTGTTGGCTTAAAACCTACAGCACCATTTACTGCAGCAGGACAAGTTATTGAGCCATCAGTTTCAGTGCCTATTGCAACAGCACAAAGATTTGCAGCAACTGCAACACCCGAGCCTGAGCTTGAACCACAAGGGTTGTGATCGAGGCAATAAGGATTTTTTGTTTGGCCACCTCTACTGCTCCAGCCAGAACATGATTTTGTTGAACGAAAATTTGCCCATTCAGATAAATTGGTTTTGCCTAATAACACAGCACCAGCTGCTCTAAGTTGTTTCACAATAAATGCATCTTCTTTTGCATGATGATTTAATAATGCTAATGAACCAGCAGTAGTCATCATTTTATCGGCAGTATCAATATTGTCTTTTATTAAAATGGGTATGCCATGTAATGCACTTCTAATTTTTCCTTTACTTCTTTCTATATCCATTGCTTTTGCTATTTCAATTGCATCTGGATTAATTTCTATAATTGCATTTAACCTAGGCCCATTTTTATCAATGGCTTCAATTCTTTTTAAATATAAATTGGTAATATGTTCAGAAGTATACACTCCATCTTTCATTTTTTCTTGTAACTGTTGTACAGTTAATTCATTCAACTCAAAATCGTCTAAATTTTCTTTCATTTTTTTGTTTAAATCCTTTTCATCATTCCTACATGAAATATTAAGGATGGATGTAATTCCAACTGCAGCAATGCTACTTGTAGAAATAAAGTCTCTTCTTTTCATATTATTTAATTAAAAGGGTACTTGTATTATTATAAAGTAAATAAATGTAGTACTGTATTTTCTAATTGTAAAAAATAATTACTATTTGAATTCTAAAATAGTTAGATTTTTTTACTTCAATATATTTAGTAGTTTTAAAAATGCAAAATCAGCATCATAATAAACTTAAAAGGGAAGTAGGCGTGTGGGGTTTGTCATTAAATGCAATTAATTTAACCATAGGTGCTGGAATTTTTGTTTTACCAGCTATTGTGGCTGAAAAGCTTGGTGCTGCTAGTTTTATGGCCTATTTATTTTGTGCAGTATTAATAATTTTAATTATGCTTTGTTTTGCTGAAGTAGGTAGTAAAATAACCACTTCTGGTGGGGCATATGCATATGTAGATGCTGCTTTTGGACCTTTTATTGGTTTTATCATCAATACATTATTTTGGTTGGGCTATTGTATTATGGCAGATGCTGCAATTGCAAATGCATTGTACGATTTAATTAAAGATTTTCATCCCATCTTTCAATTTTCACTAAGTAAAATATTTTTTATTTTTTTATTATTTAGCTTGTTTGCTTTTGTAAATATTCTTAGCGTTAAATCTGGAGTTCGGTTTGTAGTGATTACAACAATTTTAAAAATAGTTCCACTATTATTAATTATTGCAATTGGCATATTTCATATTTCTAAAGAAAATATAATTGTTCATTCAATTCCAGAGTTTAAAACTATTGGTGAAACTTCTTTGCTTTTATTGTTTGCATTTTTTGGTGCAGAGACAGCATTAAATATTAGTGGTGAAGTTAAAAACCCTAATAAAACAATTCCTAAATCAATATTTATTAGCATTGCTTCTGTTGTAATTATTTATTTATTGTTGCAATTTGTTGCACAAGGCGTATTGGGTAATGATTTAATTAAGTATCAGGCAAAACCTTTGTTGGCAGTAGCTTTGAAAATAGTTGGTCCAATTGGTGGAGTAATTATTTTAATTGCAAGTATAGTATCGATGTTTAGTTTATTGAGTGGTGATGTTTTAGCAACTTCAAGAGTTTTATTTGCTGCTTCAGAAAAAAAATTATTACCAACATTCTTAAGCAAATTGCACCCCAAATTTGCAACGCCTTATTTTTCCATACTTGTATACAGCTTTTTTGTGGTCATTTTTGCTGTTTCGGGAAGCTTCAAATCTTTAGCTGTTCTTTCAAGTTCATCAATTCTTATTATTTATTTAGCTGTTGTTTTATCTACAATAAAATTGCGGTTAGTAAAACAAAAAATTAGTGTTTCAAGTTTTAAAATTCCTTTTGGCTTAGCCATTCCAATTTTGTCAATTGTAGCAATCATTTGGTTTTTATCGAATTTAAAACTTGATGAATTTAAAGCTTTATTCATTTTTATTTTGTTAACAATTGCTTATTATATCTTCAATAAAATATTTCAAAAAATGTTTGGCAAAAGAAATAGCCACTGAGCAGTGGCTATTTCCTTTACTATAAAATAAAAAATTATTTCTTTTCGAGAAGTTGAAAAAATTGATCTAATTGAGGTAAAATAATTATTCTTGTTCTTCTATTCGTTGCTCTACCTTCTGCTGTTGCATTTGTTGATACTGGAATAAATTCACCTCTGCCACCTGCTGTCATTCTTTTTGGATCTAAATTATATTTTGTTTGTAATAGTCTTACAACAGATGTTGCTCTAAGAACGCTTAAATCCCAATTGTCTTTAATATCACCTCTATTAATTGATAAGCTATCGGTATGCCCTTCCACTAAAAATTCAATATTAGGTTGATTGTTTAAAACTGTAGCTACTTTTCCTAAAACTGTTTGAGCTGCAGGAGTTATATCATAGCTTCCTGTTTTAAATAATAGTTTATCGGAAATAGAAATATACACAACACCTTTTTCAACTTTAACTTCAATGTCTTTATCATTAACATCGGCTAAAGCACCTTTTAAATTCATTACAAGGGCTAGATTCAACGAATCTTTTTGTGCTATACTTGACTGTAAGGTTCTGATGTAATTATCTTTTGCACCAATATTGTCTAAAGATTTTTTAATACTTTCTGCTTGTGAAGAAGTTACAACAGATAAATCTTTTAATTGATTTAAAACTGTTGAACTGTTAGCTTTTAAATATTCAACTTGGTTATTTAAATCGGCAATTTTACTTTTTAAATTCGTGTTGTCTATCTCTGTAAAAGTTTTACTTTTTCTTAATAAAGCCACAGTGTCTTCACAATCTTTTAAATCTCCTTTAAGTAAATTATTTGTGGTATTTAAGGTTAAATATTTTAACTGTGCGTCTTCTAACTTTTTTTTGCTAACGCAAGATGCAAAAAATATTGAAAGAAGTGTAATTGCTAATATTGATTTGCTTTTCATTTAATAGTTGTTTAATATTTCGATACAAAATTAACTATTAGCTTTTTATCTTTAAGTTGTAATTATACCTTATTTGTACTTTAGCATAATTTTAGCAAAGATTATTCTACAAGATGGCCTACGCCTTGTTCAGGATTTTTCCCTTTTATTGCTGCAAAAAAGTTGATGATAGTTTTAAAATCTTTTGATTCATTTTCTGTTGGAAAAAAAGGTTCTGAATAAACTAATGTGTTTTTTTCAAAATCCATACCAGCCATAATGATGGGCACATTAGAGGCTTTTGCAATATAATAAAAACCTGTTTTGAGTTGTGTAACTTTTTTTCTAGTTCCTTCAGGTGCAATGGCTAGTAAAAACTCGTCAGATTTATTAAATTCTGTTGCTACTTGTTCAACAATATTATGGTTACTTTTTCTATCAACAGCTATACCCCCAAGTGCTCTAAAAATAAAGCCATAAGGCCATTTAAATAATTGTGATTTTCCTAAGAATTTAGAATTTTTTATTTTGCTAACACTTCTATAAGCTAATCCAAAAATAAAATCCCAATTGCTGGTATGTGGGCCTACAATAATTACTGCTTTTTTTATGGATGTAGGAAAAAGCACTTTTGTATTCCATCCATTTAATTTCAAAAAAAATAGCCAAAATAATCTTGCCATAAAAGAATTAATGAGTGTTTTATTATTGAGTTAAACATAAAAGTAAATCAAGTAAGCCAAAGCATTTGTTTACTTTTGCAATTATGCAACAAAAAATTTCAAGTTCCGAAATATTACAGAACTTAAATATACCATCACTTAACCAGATGCAAGAGGCATCAATTGAGGCCCATGGAAAAAATAAAGATATCATACTTTTATCGAATACAGGCTCTGGTAAAACACTTGCTTTTTTAATACCACTGATTCATACAATTGATGATTCTGTTCAACAAACAAAAGCACTAATCATTGTGCCATCTCGAGAATTAGCACAACAAATTGAAGTAGTATTTAAAAAAATGGGAACAGGAATAAAAATTACTAGTTGTTATGGTGGCCATAAACGTGAAATTGAAGAGAATAATTTAATTGAAGCCCCAAGTGTTATTGTAGGTACACCTGGTAGAATTGCAGACCATATTAGAAGAAGTAATTTAAAAGTTGAAACTATTACACATTTAATTTTAGATGAGTTTGATAAAACTTTAGAGTTAGGATTTACTGCAGAAGTTTCATTTATTGTTGAATCTTTAACTAACATTCAAACTAGAACATTAACTTCTGCAACAAGTGGTGTAATGATTCCTGATTTTTTACAACTCACTGAACCCGTAACATTAAATTATTTAAATGATGATGATGTAAGTGCTGAAAAGTTAGTCACTAAAATTCTAAGAACTGGTGCAGTTGATAAAATAGAATCATTATTTAAATTAATTTGTTATTTAGGTGGTCAATCTTCGATAGTATTTTGTAATCATAGAGAAAGTGTTGAAAGAGTTAGCAATATGCTAAAAGAAAAAGGTGTAGCAAATGAGTTTTATCATGGAGCAATGGAACAGCAAGAACGTGATAGTGCTTTAAGCAAATTTAGAAATGGAAGCAATAATATTTTAATTACTACCGACCTTGCTTCTCGTGGTTTAGACATTCCTAATATTCGTTATATTATTCATTATCATTTACCAGCCACCGAAGATATTTATACACATAGAAATGGTAGAACAGCTAGAATGGAGGCTTCTGGAACAATTGTAATTATGTTATCTCCAGAAGAAAGTCTACCAGATTATGTAACTGAAACTACTGAGTTAATTGAAATTCCTTCTGAAGTTTCTTTACCTGAAAAAACAAAATGGTCTACATTGTTTATTTCAGCAGGTAAGAAAGATAAAGTGAATAAAATTGATATAGTTGGTTTTTTTACTAATGTAGGTCAGCTTAAAAAAGAAGAAATTGGTTTAATAGAAGTTAAAGATTTTTTCTCTTTCGTAGCCATTCGAAAATCAAAAGTTGGAGGGTTGTTGCAATTAGTTAAAAATGAAAAAATAAAAAATAAGAAAGTAAGAATAGATTTAGCTAAATAAATAAAATCGCCTCGTAAGAGGCGATTTTGTTGTATAATATTAATGTATTATTTTTTACTTAATTTTTTTACTATAAAAAAAATAATGCCAGCAAGAATTGCAATAGGCCATAATCTTATAACAAAAATTAACAAGTCAATTATAAAAAACCATCCTTTACTGATTGAATTTTTTACGCGTTCAAAAAAGCTGTCTTGTTCATCTGGTTTAAAAATAAAATCTTTTTGTTGAAATAAATTGATTTCTAATGTGCTATAACCCACTTGATGACTTAAATATTTTAACCTGCCTTCTTTACTTTCAATTTCTTCCTGTAGTATTCTAATATTTTCTTCAATTGCCAATATATCCTTTATGGTATTGGCTTTTGTTAAAAGCTCGTTATATCTTTTTAAAAAATTTCTTTTATTTTTTAAGCGAGTTTCAATATCTACAAATTCTTCAGTTACATCATCTGCTTGAATACTTTTACTAATGATTTCATTTTTTCCATTTTCAATTCCAGCAACAAACTGTTCAAAATTTATTGCAGGGACTCTTATTCTGAGTGTATATGAAATTTTATCAGATTCGTTGAAGAGATTTTCTGATTCATAATATGCCTGATGTTTTTTTAATTGTACATCTAAATATTTTTTACTCGAATCAATTTGTTTTGATTTAATTGAAAGATTGCCATTTTTGATGATCATTTTTTGATGATCTATTTCAATATTTTTATTGTTTACTACCTCTTCATCTTTCACAATCTTAGGAGGAGTATATTTTAATTGTTCTTCAATTTGTGGTGGGGGTGGAGGCACTTCTGGTGCATCTACTTTTGCAAAATCAGTAGTACCAACTTCATTATGTATTTCTGCTTTATTTTTTTCACTACCACAAGCATAAATTGCAATGATGCAAATGCTGATGAATAGAATTTTGTACTTTTTCATTTTTCTTTTCTTACAAGATTCTTTTATGAAGAATTTTCCATAAAATAAAAAATATTTTTTTTATTTACCTCCATTTGCTGTTAAATCTGCTCTGCAATTTGCATCAAGTGTGGGTACATTTCCTGTAACTAAAAAACCTAAAATATCTGTTGTTTCAGATGCATAATACATTAAACAATTTGTATTGTTGCAATGGTTACCATGTGCAGCATCCTTATGACTGGTTTGCATAGGAGAACCAATATCTACTAACCCTAATATATGTGCCAATTCATGTGTTAAAATTGTTGTTTCTAATTTTGTTTTACTAGTTTGTCCAATTCCTCCAGTATTATCTTTAATGGTTTTACCCATAATACACATTGATGTATTTCTGTAAGCAATTCCTAAAACGTTTGCTTGTGAATAATTAGCATCTGTAAATAAAAAGTAAATTGCTATTTGATTGCCACTTGTAATAGCTGTTCTATTCGTTTGCTCAATACTTGCAATTTCGTTTAATGTTAAACTGTTTTTACTCGAAGCAGGAATTTGAGTTTGAGTAATGATTACGCCATTTGGTTTATTTACTAATGAATTTACAAAACTATTTAAATTGCTTATAGTTGCAGCGTCAGGCTGAAACCCTGGCATATATTGAATTTCAATTTTTAATGAATTGTATTTTGTACTGCTTAATAAGTCATTAGCTGATGCACCAACAGATTTATTATTTTCTGCATTAATTTCAGGCAAACTGGTTGTTGTATTAGTTTTAGTGCATCCATTAAAACTTAAGATTAATGCTAAAATTAAAAAGCTAAAAATATTTTTTATTGTTTTTTTCATATCAACTAATTTAAGTTATTTATAATCTAATTCCAATGCCTGCAGTAAAATAAAATCTATTGTCACCTCTTTCACCTGCTGAACTTATTAAATTGTAAGGCATAACATAAGAGGGTGTAATAAATGCATTAAACTTTCCTGCAACATAAACTATTGGTAAAGTAAAATCCATTGCTAAAAAAGAAAGTTTGGTCACACTTTTAGTTTCTGTTTGATAAATAGGTACAAATGTTGAACCAATATTTTGTTTATACGATTCAGTAAAATTTTGTGTGCCAGCATATAATGTAATGGTTGGATTAAATGCAAGTGCTCTTGGGGATCCTTCTTTTAATTTTTGTATGAATAGATGATCAAATGCAAGACCAATATTTACATCTGTTTTATCACTAAACATTAAATTAAAACTTGGATTAATATTTACAACAGAATTTTTAAAGCTTGTATTTAAACCTACTTGATATTTTAAAGCAGATCTTACTAAAACCGACTTGTCTTTGTAATCAAAATAAGTTCCAGAAATAATTCCTGAAAAAGTTGAATCGTTTTGTAAAAAATTATAACCAATCTCAAAAGTTGAACCTGTGTATTGAAATGGTGTAGCACTGTTCTGTACAAAAACTCCAGCAACTTGTGTATAAAAACCACCCTTAAATTTATATGAAATTATAGGTACTGTAGCGTTAGAATTTAAGCTATCAGTTCTACCCATAAAGTGAGCTAATAATTGATATGCAAGTGTTGCTGAAAACTCATCTTTTGAATTATTTTGTGCTGATATTGTAAGTGGAACTGTTATTATTAATACCAGAAACAATATTTTATTTCTATTAGTCATGGCATGAAGTTTTAGTTAAAAAAATGAGGAGCTTAACTTGCAGAAAGCCCCTCATATTACTGGATTTTTCGAAACGGATTATTTTTTATTTGTTGCCAGATTTTACTGAGCCACTGCTTTTAATTGATCCTTCTGCTTGTACAGATGGTTTAGCTTTTTCTGCAGTATTTTTTACTTTAGTTTTTGTTTCTTCTGCTTTTGCCTTAGCTCTTTCTTTTGTAGCTTCTACTTTTTCTTTTGCACCTGTGTTGTTATTAACTCTTGTATCAGAATTAACATCAACATCTGCATTTGCTGTTGTCGACTTTCCATTTGAGTTTAGTGATAAATTACTATTTACTTCAGTAGAATTTTCTGCAGAAATTAAATTTTTCTTGGCTGGTTTTGAAGCTCTTTCTTCAGTAGCATTTACCATGTCTTTACCTTTTTCTGAAGTTTTTTCAATTGCTTCAGATTGTTGTTTTAAGCTTGTACTATTTTCTGCATCAGCTTTAATTTTACTATTAACTGCACCGCTAGTTTCTGTTTGTGCTGCAGCACTGGCTTTTGTTGCAACTGATGATGTTGTATTCACTATTGCACCAGTTTGGCTAACTACTTTTGTTGCTGCTTGAGTTGCTTTCGAAGCAGTTTCTGTTACTTTACTTGCATTTACAGTTGTTGTTGTAACAGCTTTTGTTGTTGAATTTAAGTTAGTATTAATTTGAGCCATTGTTACATTGGCTGCAAAAAAAGCTAAAGTTAATACACTTAAATTTTTTGAATACTTTTTCATAGTTTAATTTTTTTTTTGGTTAAAGAATAAAATGTTTCTGTCTTAACTTTTACGATTCAAAGACTTTTGTAGATTTTCTAAGTTTAATATTTTATAAATATTTAACACTTTATTAAAAGTGAAACAAATTCTTGTAGAACAAGTTTTAAAAAAGAGAAGAAATTATATATTTTTTGTCATCCAAATGTCACATGAAGAGTGACCAGAATTTCCTAGTGGCTGTTGTAATACAGTAAAATCAAGCTTTTCATACATTTTAATAGCAGTTTTAAAATGTGGAAGGCTTTCTAAATAAATATTTTGATATCCAAATTCTTTTGCAGATTCTATACATTTATTCATCAATAATTTTCCAATACCTTTTCCTCTTGCAACATTTGTTATATAAAATTTTACCAATTCTACATAACCATTTGGAAGATTTTCTGTTGGATAAATTCCACAACAACCAACAATAATATTATTCATTTCTGCAACCCAGCAAGTTGATTTATCTATCTTAAAATATTGATATAAATTATCAGTAGTAGGATTAGAAAAAACTGTTCCATTCTTAGGTGCATCAAATTCAATAAAGCAATTTCTAATAATAGTTGCTAGTGTAGGATTATCTTTTTCTTGAATTGATCTAATGATTATTGACACCTAAAACATTTTAATAAAAAAATTATTTTAACCAACCATTTTCTTTATACCACTGAATAGTTTGAGGTAAACCATTTTCTAATGTATATTTTGGAGTGAAGCCTAGATTTAGAATTTCTGAACTATCAACACTCCAATTAAAAGCTTCAAATTCTTTTAATCTTTCTTTATTTAAAATAGGAACTTGACCTTTCATTTGTCCTACTATTTCAAAAACATTTGTAACTGATTGAAGAATAAATTTTGGAATGGTAAACGAAAAAGTCTTTTTGTTTAAAGCAGTTTTAATTATAGCATTAAATTCTGTTGGAGAATAAATTCGAGTATCAGAAATAATTAAATTCTTATTTGTTGCAGAAGATTCTAATCCAATAAAAATGGCATTCACTAAATCATCAACATGAACCCAACTTAGCATTTGATTTTTGTTGCCTATATACACTTCTAATCCTTTAGCAATAGTACTCATTAGTAAAAAAGCATCTTTCTCTCTTGGTCCATATACAGCAGTTGGATTAATAATTACAAATGGAAAATTTGAAGTTGAATGCAAGTATTGTTCTGCTTTAAGCTTACTTCTGCCATATGCAGTTAAAGGCTGTTGTAATTGAGTTGATGATATTGGTTCAAGATTTAAACTTGGTCCAAATGAAGCCAAACTGCTGATGTAAACAAATTTTTCAGGAACAATATTATTTCTGATTAAAGCTTCAACAAATTTTCTTGTGTTATCGTAGTTTACACTAAAATAATCTTCATTCTTTTTTGCTTTAGTTAAACCTGCATTGTGAATAATATAATCAAACTTTCCAAATTTATCAGTATACTCTTTAAGAGTTATATCTAATGTTATTTCATTAGTATAATCTAAATCTATGAATTGTAAAATTGGATTTGATAGAAACTTTTTACTACTCGAAGATCTAATGCCAGCAATAGTTTCATAGTTTCTGTTCAATGCTTCTTCAACTAAGAAACTACCAATAAAACCACTGGCACCTGTTATTAATATTTTTTTCTGCATGTAAAAAGTTACTTAAGAATTGATGTGTTTTATAAAACATCTTCTTCTTTTATGTTGTGTGGCATCGTAATACTGCCAAATAGATTGTACACTTTTATTGAGTTCTAATTCAGGATTAGATTCGGCGTATTCTATTTTATTTTTAAGAAAAGTTTTGGTAAGCTCATGCATTAAAATGGCATTTATTCCTTTGCCCTGATAAGCTTTATCTACACCTACTAAATATAAATCTCCCAAACTATTTTTATTCATGGCTTTTAAAATGTAAGCAAAGCCAAATGGAAATAAACTTCCTTTTGCTTTTTGTAAAGCCTTTGAAAGTGACGGCATGCTTACAGCAAAAGCTATTAGTTTACCTTCTTCATTTAAAACCAATGGCACAAATTCTGGTTTGATGAATGAAAAATATTGATTGGTATAAGTGGTGATTTGTTTATCTGTTAAAGGCACTACACCAAATAAATCTGCATAGGTGGTGTTAATGAGATGAAAAATATCTTTAGCATATTTTTTAATCTCTTTTGCCTTTTTAATTTTAGCAACATGAACACGATTTCTTCTTTCAACAATTGAAGCTAACTTTTCAAGTTTTTCAGGAACTTCTTTTGGTAAAGTAATTTTATACTCTACCCAATCAACATCTTTTTTATAACCTAATTCTTCTAAAATTTTTGGATAATAAGGGTAATTATAAATTGTTGCTAATG
>JANPAT010000408.1:0-2939 GCA_031430075.1 Chitinophagaceae bacterium
ATCTGAAAAAAGTTGTGGCGTTGGAGAATTTACTGATATGAAGTTGATGATAGATTGGTGTAATCAAGTTGGCCTAAAACTCCTACAAATTTTACCAATCAACGATACTATTGCTCATCACTCTTGGAAAGATTCATACCCTTATGCAGCAATATCTGCTTTTGCGTTACATCCTATTTACATCAACCTTGAAGCCTCTACTGAAATAGAAAATTTACCTCTTTTAAATGAAATAGAAAAAGAGAGAATTGTTTTGAACAAAGCAGATAAAGTTGACTATGAAAAAGTAGTTACTCTTAAATTATCTTTTCTTAAAAAAATATTCAAATTACAATCTCAAAAAACTTTTGAATCTGAATCTTATAAAACTTTTTATAACGATAATAAACATTGGCTGATTGCTTATGCTGCATTCTCTTATTTAAGAGATTTACATAACACTTCTAATTTTAATAATTGGCCAAAATATCAAAGATTTAATCAAAATGAAATTGATGGTTTATTAAATGATAAATCTGTAGCCAACGAAATTTCATTTTACTTTTTTGTACAATATCATTTGCACCTTCAGCTAAAAAATGCAACTGAGTATGCACATTCAAAAGCTGTGGTTGTAAAAGGCGATATTCCCATTGGAATTTACAGATATGGTGTTGATGCTTGGCAACAACCAGAGCTATATCATTTAGATGTACAAGCTGGTGCACCACCAGACGACTTTGCAATTAAAGGTCAGAATTGGGGTTTCCCAACATATAATTGGGAGCAAATGAAAGCTGATGACTTTGCTTGGTGGAAACAACGCTTTGAACAAATGAGTTGTTATTTTGATACTTTTAGAATAGATCATATTTTAGGCTTTTTTAGAATTTGGAGCATTCCAACACATGCAGTAGAGGGCATTATGGGTTATTTTGTTCCTGCAATTCCTATTCATATCAATGAAATTTTTAGTAGAAATATAGATTTTAATTATCACCGATTTACTCAACCATTTATCACAGAAAGTATTTTATGGGATCAGTTTGGATACGACAACCAGAAAGTAAAAGATACATTTTTAGCAATTGATTTTTCTGGAAATTTCAATTTAAAAACCGAATTCAATACACAACAAAAAATTGCAGCTTATTTTGAACAATTAGAAAAAAATGATTTAAATAATAAGCTAAAAATTGGCTTGTTTAATTTAATCAGCAATGTAATTTTATTTGAAGTTGCAGACTCAAATAACCAACAATTTCATTTCAGATTTGCAGTAGAAAAAACAAGCTCATTCAATAATTTAGACTTTCATTCTCAACAACAATTAAGCGAATTGTATGTAGATTATTTTTATAAACGACAAGATAATCTTTGGAAACTTGAAGCACTTCAAAAACTGCCTGCATTAAGAAGGGTAACCAATATGCTAATTTGTGGAGAAGATTTAGGTTTGGTTCCAAACTGTGTTCCCGATATTATGCAACAACTAGGCTTGTTGAGTTTAGAAATTCAAAGAATGCCAAAGGGAGATCAAGGAGAATTTTTTCATCCTGCAAATGCACCTTATTTAAGTGTGGTTACACCAAGTACACATGATATGAGTACCATTCGTGGTTGGTGGGAAGAGGACAGAGAAAGAACACAACGATTTTTTAATACTCAATTAGGGCAATGGGGCAATGCACCCAAATATTGTGAACCTTGGATAAATAAATCAATTATAGATCAACACTTGCATTCACCTGCTATGTGGTCAATTTTTCAATTACAAGATATTTTAGGATCTGATGCAAACAATAGAGCAGAAAACCCAAATGCAGAAAGAATAAATGTTCCTGCAGATCCAAATCATTATTGGCAATATCGTATGCATATAAAATTAGAAGATTTAATTGCAGCTACTGAATTTAATAAACCCTTTAAGGAAACCATAGAATTAAGTGGTAGATAAACTTATTATGTGAAGATTTTTCTAAAATTATTCAATTAACCTTTGTTTAAGCAATGCTACTTCTATATTTGAAGTTCAAATTTTTTGAATGAAGCATTTCAACACTATTTTTCTTATTGTTCTCACCTTTGCAGTTGCAATATTGTTTTATCAACAAGTAAACCATAATCAACACAATTGTAAAGTAGATAAATTAAAACAATCGGGTAAGGGCTGCACCATTGCTTATTTCGAAATGGATTCTATCCAAAATAATTTTGAGTATTACAAAGAAGTAATCAAAGAATTATCGAAAAAAGAACAAGAAGTAAGAAGCAATTTAGCTCAAATTAAAAATTCAAATATTTCAAAGTTAAAAGAGTATCAAGGCAAAGGCAATAGCATGTCTCCAGAACAAATGAATGAAGCTCGACAAGATTTAGAAAGAAGAGATAATGATTACCAACTTAAAGAACAAACAGAAGCCAATAAACTTTCAAGCGAAACAAGAGATCGATTATTAGAGGTTAAAAAGAAGATTGAAGATTATTTAAAAGAATATAATAAAAATAGAACCTACTCTTTCATTTTATCTAATTCATCCGATTTAATTTATTATAAAGATTCGGCTTATAACATTACTGCCGATTTAATTAAAGGCTTAAATGAAACTTACAAGCCAAAGAAAAAATAACGAATATTTAAAAACTATATCTTCGAAGCTGCACTTTTTAAGTGCAGCTTTTTTATTACACAACTAACTAAAAAATGAACAACACCAATACTTTTAAACCCACATTAAGTTTATTCGATGCAACAATGATTGTTGCAGGCAGCATGATTGGTTCAGGTATTTTTATAGTAAGTGCAGATATTACAAGAAATGTAGGCAGTGCAGGTTGGCTAATTTTAGTTTGGGTATTTACTGGTTTTATGACTCTTGTAGCTGCATTAAGTTATGGAGAATTATGTGGTAAGTTTCCAAAAGCTGGTGGTCATTATGTATATTTAAAAGAATCCTATA
>JANPAT010000409.1:0-4307 GCA_031430075.1 Chitinophagaceae bacterium
TTATACTATAGCAATTTGTATGAATTAAGTAAAGAAAAACCAGATAGTGTTTACATCAATAATATTGCATTACAACCTATTCAAAAAAATATCAGTACTACTTTAAAAAATGTTCAATTCGAAACTGGCTCGTATCAATTGATACCAGTAAGTTTGGTTGAATTGGATAATTTGTTACAACTATTGAATGACAACTCAAATCTTAAATTATTAATTAAAGGATTTACAGATAATGTAGGTAAACCAGATGATAATATTAAACTCTCTAACAACAGAGCAAAATCTGTTGTAGATTATTTATTGAGTAAAGGTGTGACTGCTACAAGACTTTCCTACAAAGGTTTTGGAGCTGCATTGCCAATTGCAGATAATAATACTGAAGAAGGAAGAGCAAAAAATAGAAGAACAGAATTTGAAATTATTGACTTATAAATTAAAAATAATATTATGAATAAAAATATCATTGCTGTTATCATAGGCTTATCTATAATTTTTTCTGTAATTATATTAAGTGGAGCTTTAAAGTATAAGTACAAGGTAACTGATTCAATTAGTGTAACAGGATTAGGAGAAAAAGATTTTGAAAGTGATATGATTAGTTGGAGAGGAACTTATAGTAGAAAATCTTTTGATTTAAAATCTGCTTATGCTGAACTAAAAGCAGATGAAAATGTTGTAAAGAATTATTTAATAGCAAAAGGCATTAAAGAAAACAATTTACTTTTTTCTGCAGTAAATGTTCAACGACTTGAAGAAGAAAAATATGACATGAATGGAAAATATTCAGGAAGAGTTTTTAATGGCTATTCATTGTCTCAAACAGTAAGTATAGATTCCAAAGAATTAGATTTGGTAGAAGCGGTTTCAAGAAAAGTAACTGACTTAATTGAAAAAGGAATTGAATTAAATTCTGCATTGCCATCTTACTATTATTCTAAACTCTCAGAATTAAAAATTGATTTATTAGCCAAAGCTTCTGCAGATGCTAAGCTTCGTGCAGAAACCATGGCTAAAAGTGCTGGTGGTGGTTTAGGCAGTTTAAAGAAAGCTAATATGGGTGTGTTTCAAATTGTTGGAAAAAATCAAAATGAAACTTATGAGTATGGCGGTTCTTTCAATACTTCATCACGATTAAAAACTGCATCAATTACTGTTAAAGCAGATTATGTTATTAATTAATGGAACTGCTCAACATCAATATACATAGGGCTTGAAGCCTGTTGCAAAAAATATCATTCAACTCCTTAATAAAAAAGTTGAACAATACAATCATATTGATTTTATTGAATTAGATCCTATTTCTATACCTCATCAATTTACAAAAAAACAAGACATAGAAATTGCTGCATTTTTTGCAGCAACCTTATCATGGGGAAATAGAAAATCAATCATCACATCTTGCAAAAAACTCATGCAAATGATGGATAATGCTCCATACAATTTTATTTGCAATCATCAACCACATCAGCTAAAGCCCTTTGTTCATAGAACTTTCAACCAAATAGATTTACAACACTTCTTTCGTTTTCTGCATCATCATTATTTCGTTCAAAAAAATCAATCGCTTGAAACTGCATTTACGAAATGGATGAATACAAAAGATGAAAATATTGAAGATGGCTTGAATGGTTTCTATCATTATTTTTTCAACAAAACTTATTTTCCTAAATATCCTAACAGAACTCAAAAACATGTTGCTGCACCTTTTAAAAAATCGGCTTGCAAAAGATTAAATATGTTTTTGAGATGGATGGTTAGAAAAGATTTACATGGAGTAGATTTTGGCATTTGGAAAAATATTAAATCTTCGCAACTCATTATTCCCATGGATGTTCATGTGGTTAATGTAGCTTATGAATTAGGTTTAATTACATCAACCAAAACCAATTGGCAACAAGCAGTTGATTTAACTAATACTTTGAAACAATTAGATGCTACAGATCCTGTAAAATTTGATTATGCTTTATTTAGTTTAGGTGTTGTTGAAGGCATGAAGTAAAAACCAGCATCCTTACATTTGCATCTCAAATAAGCAAATGAATCAAACAGCCAACATAAAAAAATTAGAAAGAAAATTTGTTCCTCAAGATTTTAAAGTTACAGATTGGGAAACCTTAGAACCATTTTTTAAAAATCTTACTGAAAGAAATATTAATAGTAAATCGGATCTAGAAAATTGGTTGATGGATATGAGTGAACTAGAAGCAGTAGTGAGTGAAGATGCTTGTTGGAGACAAATTAAAATGACTTGTGATACTACTGATAAAAGTTTGGAAGAAGCATTTAACTTTTTCTGCATGGAAATTCAACCCAAGCTACAACCCTTTGCAGATGCATTGAATAGAAAGTTTATGGCTTGTGAATTTACTAAAGAACTCGACCAACAAAAATTCTTTACTTATATACGTTCGGTAAAAAAACATATTGATTTATATAGAGAAGAAAATATTTCTATACAAGCCGAGTTAAGTGTAATGCAGCAACAGTTTGGTATAATTTCTGGTGCTATGACGGTTGAAGTAGATGGCAAAGAATATACCCTTCAGCAAGCAGGGAAATTTTTGCATAGTCATGATAGAACATTAAGAGAATCTGTGTACAGAAAAATTAATGAAAGAAGAATCGTTGATAAAGAACAATTGCATGAGCTCTATACTCAACTCATTCAAAAACGTCATCAAATAGCTGTCAATGCTGGCTTTGAGAATTATAGAGATTACAAATTTGTTGAACTAGGAAGATTCGATTATACCAAACAAGATTGCACTAATTTTCATGAAGCTGTTAAACAACATATAGTTCCTTTAGTTGAAAAAATATATCAACACAAAAAACAAAAACTTAGATTAGATACATTACGACCTTGGGATACTGAAGCAGAACCAGAAGGTACAGAACCTTTAAAACCATTTAATACAGGTAAAGAATTGTACGAAAAATCTGTATCCTGTTTTGAGCAAATGAATCCTTTTTTTGCTGATTGTTTAAGCAAGATGAATGAGCTAGGTCATTTCGATTTAGAAAGTAGAAAAGGAAAAGCTCCCGGTGGTTATAATTGTCCTTTAGCAGAATCGGGTGCACCATTTATTTTTATGAATGCAGCAGGACAAATGGATGATGTTACTACAATGGTTCATGAAGGTGGTCATGCTATACATTCTTTTCTTACTCATCAATTAGAGTTGAGTGCATTTAAAGAATATCCAATGGAAATTGCTGAAGTGGCTAGCATGGCAATGGAATTGTTTAGCATGAATCATTGGGAAAGTTTTTTTGACAGCAAAGAAGAATTAAAACGTGCTAAAGAACATCAACTAGAAAGAGTAATTACTATTTTTCCTTGGATAGCAACGATAGATAAATTTCAACATTGGGTGTACGAAAATCCAAATCATACTATTGAAGAAAGAACAAATATGTGGTTACAAATCACCAATGAATTTTCAACTGGAGTAATGGATATTTCTGGATTAGAAACCTACAGACAAACTGGTTGGCAGAGACAATTACATTTATTTGAAGTACCGTTTTATTATATAGAATATGGCATTGCACAACTTGGTGCTATTGGTTTATGGATGCAATATATTAGAAATAAGGAATTGGGGATTAGGAATTATATTAATGCACTTAGTCTTGGTGGCACTAAAACTCTACCTGAACTTTATGCAGCTGCTGGTTTAAAATTCGATTTATCTCCTAGTCATATTAAAACATTAATGGAGTTTGTAAATAGTGAGATGGAGAAATTGTAGTTTAGTGTATTGATCTAATATAAGATTTGACAACTTTTAAAAAGTTGTCAAATCTAGGAAAACCGCACATCAATGTGAGTGTAGCACATAAACATTGTTTTTTAATATTTTAGATATTAATTTTTATAACTGCATATGAGACTAATTATTTTTTTACAACTATTTCTTTCTTTTTGCGGAACAAAAAGGCCTGAAAATAATTACTTAATAAAAACTAGACCAAAATTCCTCATTGATTCTTTACAAGGAAAATGGTTCAACACAGACGATTCCACAAACAAAATTTTGATTCAAAATAATCAATGGACTGAAAGCTTTATTGATATTAATGATCAATTTAAACAAGTCAAGTTCAAAATCTATTTCTCTGATACTTTGATAGAATTTACAAACGACACACTTTTAATAGTAAATGTTAATTTTAGCCATAAAGTTGATAGGGGGAATTATTTAATATTAGCTGATAGTGCTGATATTGGTATTGAATGTTATTATTTAAATGGATTTGCATATTACAAAGGTGACACCACTTTTTCAACAAGTCCAGTAAGT
>JANPAT010000410.1:0-1599 GCA_031430075.1 Chitinophagaceae bacterium
TGCTTTGTGCAAAAACTAAACAGGGTAAAAGAAGTGTTAGCAATAAAAATGAAAAAACTGTTGAGATTTTTAAATTCATAAACAATTGATTTTTATTTTTTGGAAAATCTTTTTTTTGAGCTGATCATTGAAATGTAAAACTATTTTGATTACCATATTAAACTAACTAATAACCACTATGCTATTTATTACAATCAGGTTTTAATTAGTGTAATTACTGTTGCATTACTTCATCAGCTCAAAAAATATTAGTTAATTATAAGTTTACTTGTTTTAATTGTTGAACCATTATTTAATTTAATTAAATACATACCTTTTGAAAAATTATTTACATCAACTAATAAGTTACTGTTCGATTGTTGATCAGTTAATGAAATAGTTTTTAAAACTTTTCCTTGCATATTGATGATTTCCAAATTCGCTTTATTACTTTCAATTTTATCAATAATTATTACAACTTTATCTTTTGTTGGATTTGGGAAGAAGCTTAACCCAACTGATTCTTTATCTGCAAATCTTACAGAAACAACTGTTGAATAAGATTTTTTTCCATCTAAATCCATTTGCTCTAATCTATAAATGTTTGTACCTTTTATTGGGCTTTCATCTATAGCTGAATAGTTGGTTTTAATTGAAGCATTTCCTACACCACTAACATAATGAATAGTTTCCCAAGATTTTGCATCTAAACTTCTTTGAATATTAAACCCTTTATTGTTTGTTTCTGTTAAAGTTGACCAAGTTAGTTTTGTTTTATTACCATCTTTTGCTGCTGAAAATTCAGAAAGAGTAATTGGTAGAGGATTATTTGCCCAGAAAAATACATTATCTACATAAACTGTACTACCAGAAGAAATAAATAACAATTGAGCCAAATTAGCTCTTGTAGTAAGATTTGTAAAATCAGAAAATGCTAAATCGTAACTCACCCAACTACTTAAAGCAGGTGCTGTTAAAGTAAGTTCATGTTCTTTATCATCACCTCCACCATATGCAGCATTTGCACCAAAATCTACTAATTTAACTTTAAAATTTGTTGCATTGGGTGTCCAAATATCAACATGAAAAAATTGGGCATTTGTAGCATTAATCATATTTGTAGCTGCATTTGTAAATTCAATACCACAAAAAACTAAGTTTGTATATTTTTTTGTGTCATTTCCCTGAATTACTGTATCAGCAACATCAGCTTGATCCCATCCTGCAGACCAAGTATCTGGAACTCTATTAGTATATGCATTACTGTACATTGAAACAACATTTGCAGCTGCTTTAGTAGGTGTTGGTGCTGCAGTTGATGGAGTTTGAGCTAAGCCAGAAGCCACTGTTAATGTAGTTGAAATTGTACCTGCAAGTAGAGTACCAGCTGCTGCTTGAGTTGCTTTAATATGAGTAAATCCAACTCCAACTAAAGTAATCATATTGCCCCTGCAGAGAACGTTACGATTATAGACCTTTGCGGGGTGCGGAAAAACTTCTGATTTGGAACTCAAAATGCTGACTGCTCTCTTCCCTAACACCAAGCCAATTATAGGAATGATTCACGTCGGAGCTTTGCCAGGTACGCCCGCCAACTGCCAAAGCGTCTCCGAAATCATC
>JANPAT010000411.1:0-1658 GCA_031430075.1 Chitinophagaceae bacterium
GAAAGTTTGAGGTGCAGTTTTAGCACCTCAAAACGAGGAGGCACGCGATATATGCCATTCGCATTTACAGAACATGGTGTTACAATGTTGGCAAGTGTATTAAACTCTGATAGAGCAGTAGATGTAAATATTGCTATTGTAAGAACATTTATTACGATAAGAAATTATATTAACAAACACAAAAACATATCTGAACAAATAAATGATTTGCGTATAGAAATGCAAAAAGAATTTGGTGAACGTGATGTGCAAATTGCCTCTATTTACGATGCTCTTGAAAATCTTTTAGATAAGGAAGAAGACGAAATTGAAAAGCGTTTAAAATGGGAGCAAAGAGAAAGAATTGGGTTTAAAAAATAAGGTTGGTGAACAATTCCAACAATGGCATAAACTTAACTAATAGATGAAACAAATTTATATAACGATTTTTTTAATTGTTTTCTTAAGCTTTAAAAGTATTTCTCAAAATCAAGTATCAAGAAAAATATTAAGCTACGAACTAGGGAAGACAGGATTAGTACATAATCTTTACTTCGATAATAAAATTTCAAATAGTTCTTATGGATATCGAGTTGGCATAGGGAATAATCTTAGCGGAGAAATATTTTTTGGAAAATTCAGTATTGGGGTTTATAAATTAATGGGAACAAAAAATAAATTTTTTGAATTGGGAATCGATATTGATAGAATCGTTGTTGAAACCTATTCGTCAGACCAAATAGGACTTGGTAATCTTGTTTACCCAGATTATACAACTAAAATATTTAGTCCTAATTTAAACATAGGTTATAGAAGTTATTCTAAAAAAGGAAGACTGTTTAGAATTGGAATTTCTCCTTTCTATATTAATAAGTTTTTACTAGGAGGCTATATTAGTTTTGGTCTTAAAGATTTTAAAATGAAAAATAAGTGATTCAAACAGCAGAGCGAGTTTCTCATAGAGATTTAAGTGATAATTATGTTTATCAACGTTCCATTTTAGCTTATTTAGAAACAGCTACAATTATTAGTGGCAAAGTGCTTGAAATTGGTACTGGTAGTGGTTATGGCATTAGTACAGTTGCACCCAAATCATCTGATTTTGTAACCATTGATAAATTTGCAGATCCAAAAGTAAAGGAAGAAAATGCACACTTACAAAATGTACAATTTTTGCAAATGACGATTCCTCCCATAACAGGAATAGCAGATAATACCTTCGATTTTGTAATTTCTTTTCAAGTTATTGAACATATTCAAAACGATAAGGAATATGTAAAAGAAATTCACAGAGTTTTAAAACCTGATGGAAAGTTTATTGTTACCACTCCCAATAAACCCATGAGCTTATCTCGTAATCCATGGCATATTCGTGAGTATTCTATTCAAGAATTAAAATCGCTTTTACTAAAAAACTTTAGTGCCGTAGAAACAAATGGAACTTATGGCAATGAAAAAGTAATGGAATATTACAATAAGAATAAAGAATCGGTGAATAGAATCATGAAATATGATATACTAAAACTTCAATGGAGATTGCCTCGTCAATTATTACAAATACCATTCGATATTCTCAACAGAATGAATAGAAATAAAATGTTAAATGCTGATAATACTTTGGTTTCGAGTATTCATCATTCCGACTTTTTTGTAGCACCTGCAAAAGAAGATTGTTTAGA
>JANPAT010000412.1:0-8101 GCA_031430075.1 Chitinophagaceae bacterium
CGATAATCCTTATCTCTATTGTGATAGTGTAAGAGAAAAAGAATTAACCAATTCTACTGCATTTCATGAAGCTGCACTTGATGTTGCTAAAAAATCAATGGTTCTATTAAAGAATGAAAATAACATTTTACCATTAAAAAAAGAGCAAAAAAATATTGCTGTAATTGGTATTTTGGCTGAAGAAAAAAATAGCCCTTTAGGATCATGGCGTTTAGCAGCAGCTGATAGTAGTGCAGTTTCAGTTTTAGAAGGCTTGTCGAAATATACAAAAAATTTCACTTATGCAAAAGGTGCTGCATTAAGTTTAAATGCAACCAATTTTATTGATGAAGTAGTAATTAACGAAACCGATAAGAGCAAATTCGCTGAAGCAATAAATGTGGCAAAAAAATCAGAAGTTGTTATCATGGTTTTGGGTGAACATGGATATCAGAGTGGTGAAGGAAGAAGCAGAACCAATTTGAATTTGCCTGGTGTTCAACAAGAACTTTTAGAAGAAGTTTATAAAGTAAATAAAAACATTGTTCTTGTTGTAATGAATGGTAGACCATTAACTTTAAATTGGGCAGATAAAAATATTCCTGCAATTGTTGAAGCTTGGCAATTGGGTTCAGAAAGTGGAAATGCAATTGCTCAAGTTTTGTTCGGAGACTATAATCCTTCAGGGAAATTGCCTATGAGTTTTCCAAAATCTGTTGGTCAACTACCATTATATTATAATCATTTCAATACAGGCCGACCAGGCCCTAAAAAAGAAGTTTTTTGGTCACATTATACCGATGAGTCTAATGAGCCCTTATATCCTTTTGGTTATGGCTTAAGTTATACTAAATTCGATTACTCAAATTTAATTATTGATAAAACAAATTCAAAGTCAATAAAAGTTACTGTGACAATTAAAAATATTGGCAAAGTTGATGGAGAAGAAATTGTTCAATTATATATTCATGATAAAATTGCAAGTATAGTTAGACCAATAAAAGAATTGAAAGGGTTTAAAAAAATTCCATTAAAATCCAACGAATCAAAATCTATAGATTTCTTTCTTACAGAAAAAGAACTAGGCTTTTACAATGCTTCAGGAACCTTTATTCAAGAGCCAGGTGAATTCAATATTATGATTGGTGCTTCATCAAAAAATATTAGATTAAACAAAAGTATAGTGTTTTAAAAACATGTCCTTCAAAACCATTGATAAAATATTTTATTAGTTATAATATTTTAATTTGAACTTAGCGGTTCAAATTTTTTAATGTGAAGCGTAATTTTTCATTTATTCATCTAAATATTTTATTCATTGTTTGTATACTGCTATCATGCAAATCAGAGGTTAAAGAAGATAATGCTAATACAAATAAAAAAAAGCCACCAATAAAAGTTGATGCTTTTATTGTTTCTGCTAAAGAATTAAGTCAAGATATTGAAGTGCCTGGAAGCCTTATTCCATTTGAAGAAACAGATATTCATCCAGAAGTTTCAGGTAGAGTTACACAAATTTTATTTAACGAAGGAACCAATATTTCTAAAGGTGCTGTATTAATTAAATTGTTCGATGGAGATTTAATGGCTCAGTTCAACAAATTAAATATTCAACTAAAAGTTGCTGAACAAACTCTTAGTAGATATGATGCATTATTAAAAATAAATGGGGTTAGTCAGCAAGAGTATGATCAATACAAGTTAACTGTAAATAGTTTACAAGCCGATAAACAAATACTACAAACCAATATTGAAAAAACCAGAGTACGAACTCCATTCAGTGGTAAAGTAGGTTTAAGAAATATTAGTTTAGGGGCTTATGTAAATCCTCAAACCACTATTACAACTATTCGTCAAGTAAATCCACTTAAACTAGATTTTAGTGTTCCTGAAAAATATGGTTCTATTTTAAAGGTTGGCACCAAGGTTCAATTTACAATTGAAGATGTCAATAATATTTACACTGCAACTATTATTGCAACTGAAAATAATATTGCAGTAGATTCAAGAAGCTTGAGAATAAAAGCAAAAGTTGATCAATCAAATCCTAAACTTATTGCAGGAACTTTTGTAAAAGTGAATTGTAATTTAGGAAAAAATAATACAGCTCTCATGATTCCATCACAAGCAGTAATTCCAAAATCAAGAAATAAGCAAGTAATGCTTTATAAAGATGGATTAGCTAAAATACAAATTGTAAAAACCGGAGTACGAGATTCTTCAATGGTAGAAATCACTTCAGGACTAAATGTTGGTGATACTATTTTAACCACAGGATTATTATCAGTTAAACCAGGTGTAACTATTAAACTGAATAAAATAAAAAACTAAAAATAGCAGTGTGAATATTTCTGAAATTAGTTTGCGAAGGCCAGTAATGGCAATTGTATTGAGTATTATTATTATACTATTTGGAGTAATAGGTTTTAATTTTTTAGGGGTAAGAGATTATCCTGCAATCGATCCTCCAAACATTAGTGTTCGAACCTCTTATCCTGGTGCAAATTCTGATATTATTGAATCACAAATTACAGAACCTTTAGAAAAAGCTTTGAACGGTATTGCAGGTGTAAAAAATATTACATCATCAAGTAGTTCTGGTATTAGTAATATTAATGTTGAGTTTGAGTTGGGAGAGAATTTAGAAGCTGCTGCGAATGATGTTAGAGATAAAGTTTCTCAAGCCATTCGTTCTTTGCCTTCAGATTTAGATGCTCCTCCTGTTGTGTCAAAAGCAGATGCCAGTTCAGACCCCATAATTTCAATGACTGTTCAGAGCAATACCAGAGATCAATTAGAGATTACTGAATATGCAAACAATAATTTATTAGAAAGTTTACAAACTATTCCAGGTGTAAGTAGTATTTCTATTTGGGGAGAGAAAAGGTATGCCATGAGAATTTGGTTTAATACCACCAACCTTAGTGCTTATGGCTTAACATATACCGATGTTCAAAGTGCATTGCAAAAAGAAAATGTTGAATTACCAGCAGGAAAAATTTCTGGTAATGCAACTGAACTTTCTGTAAGAACATTTGGTAAGATAAATACCGAAGAAGAATTTGAAAATGTCATCATCAAAAATGTAAATGGCACCACTATTAAAATTAAAGATGTTGCAGAGGTAGTTTTGGGTCCAGAAAATGAAGAATCTGTTTTAAAAGAAAGTGGAGTACCAATGATTGCTTTAGCAATTGTGCCTCAGCCAGGTTCAAATTATGTGGCCATTTCAAATGAATTTTATAAACGACTTGATCAAATAAAAAAAGAAGTTCCAGAAGATATTAAACTTCAAATTGCTCTCGATCAAACGAAGTTTATTAAGAAATCAATTTCAGAAGTAAAAGAAACTTTAATGATTTCTTTGGTTCTTGTTATTCTTATTATCTACTTATTTTTTAGAGATTGGTTAATTGCATTTCGACCCTTGATTGACATTCCAGTTTCATTAATTGGTGCATTCTTCATTATGTATTTGTTTGGGTTTACAATTAATGTTTTAACCTTATTAGCTATTGTACTTGCAACAGGTTTAGTAGTAGATGACGGTATTGTTGTTACCGAAAATATATATAAAAAAATGGAAGCTGGCATGAATAAGTGGAGAGCTGCAGCTGAAGGTTCTAAAGAAATTTATTTTGCGGTTATCTCAACATCTATAACACTTGCCATTGTTTTTTTACCAGTAATTTTTTTACAAGGATTTGTAGGAAGATTGTTTCGTGAATTTGGAATTGTGGTTGCAGGAGCTGTTTTAATTTCAGCTTTAGTTTCATTAACCTTAACACCTGTATTGAATGTTAAGATGACTAAGAAAAAACCTAAACATTCAAAGTTTTACATTTATACTGAACCATTTTTTAAAGGCATGGAAAATGGGTATAGAAATTTGTTGAATGGATTTATGAAATTTAGAGGAGCTGCAATTGTTATTATTCTTGCATGTTTTGCAATTATTTATTTAGTAGGAAAAAATATTCAGTCTGAATTAGCACCCATGGAAGATAGAAGTCAGTTCAGGGTTTCAGTTACAGCACCTGAAGGAACTGCTTATGATTATATGGATAATTATATGGATAAATTATCTAGTTTTTTAATTGATTCAGTGCCTGAAAAAGAAATCATCATTTCTATAACAGCTCCAGGATTTACTGGTTCAGGTGCAGTAAATACGGGGTTTTTACGAACTACATTAGTTCCTCCAAGTCAACGAAAAAGAAGTCAACAAGAAATTGTTGACATGGTAAATAAAAATATTTCAAAATTTACTGAAGGCAGAGCAGTAACTATTCAAGAGCAAACTATTTCTGTGAGTAGAAGAGGCGGACAGCCTGTTCAATTTGTTGTTCAAAATGTAAACTTCGATAAAATTAAAGAGGTATTGCCTAAATTTTTAGATGCAGCAAATAATAGCGATGTTTTAATGAATGTAGATGCCGATTTGAAATTTAATAAGCCAGAACTTAGAATCATAATTGATAGGCTAAAAGCAAGTGCACTAGGAGTAAGTATACAAAATGTTTCAGAAGCTTTACAACTCGCATTGAGTAATAGAAGAATTGGGTTCTTTACAAAAAATGGAAAACAATATGTGGTAATGGCACAAGTGAATAGAAATGATAGAGATGAACCTGCTGATTTAAAAAATATTTACGTAAAAAATAATTTAGGAAAAACTATTTCTTTAGACAATTTAGTAAACTTTGAAGAGGATAATACACCACCCACTATCTATCATTTTAATCGTTATAAATCTGCAACAATTTCTGCTGGCTTAGCTCCTGGAAAAACAGTTGGTGATGGTATTAAAGAAATGCAAAAAATTTCTAAAGAATTACTCGACGAAACCTTTTCTACTTCTTTAAGTGGCACATCAAGAGACTTTGCAGAAAGTGGCAGTAATACCAGCTTTGCATTTTTATTAGCATTAATATTAATATTTTTAGTTCTTTCAGCTCAGTTCGAAAGTTTTATTGACCCTATAATTATTATGATAACAGTGCCTTTAGCTATTGCAGGTGCTTTACTTTCTTTACAATTATTCGGACAGACATTAAATATTTTTTCTCAAATAGGAATGATTATGTTAATTGGTTTAGTAACAAAAAATGGAATTTTAATTGTTGAATTTGCAAATCAAAAACAAATTAAAGGTTTAACAAAAACTCTTGCAGTTACAGAAGCTGCTGTTGCTAGGTTTAGACCAATTTTAATGACAAGTTTGGCTATGGCTTTAGGTGCTTTGCCATTGGCTTTATCTTTAGGCGATGCATCTACAAGTAGAATCCCATTGGGTATTGTAATAGTTGGGGGCATTATGTTTTCTCTCATTTTAACTTTATTTGTAATTCCAGCTATGTATTCTTTTTTATCATCAAAGAAAAAAGTTAGTGAAATGGATTTATTTGTTAATGATACAACCTTAGTGAATTAATATGAATAAGAAATTAATTTATATATTTTATTTTTTATTTATTCAACAAACAAATGTTATAGCACAACAAATGTTAACTGTTGAACAAGCTATTGCTACTGCTTTAGAAAATAATTATAGTATTCAATTATTAAAAAATGATTCAAGTTCGTTTGCTCTTGATAATCGTTATGCTAAAGCTGCTTTTTTGCCTAGATTGAATGCTACTAGCAACTTACAATTTAATAATAATGATCAATCCCAAACATTTCTAGATGGTACAAAAAGAGAAAGGGATGATGTAAAATCGAACAATATTAATGCAACAGTACAATTAAGCTGGACCTTATTTGATGGTTTAAAAATGTTTGCTACAAAAGAAAAACTTGCAGAGTTTGTACAATTAGGTTCTTTGAATATTCGAAATCAAATTGTAAATACTGTAGCTACTGTTACCAATAATTATTACAATATTGTTCGTCAAAAGCAATTACTAAAAGCAATTGAAGAGCAAATGAGTGTGAATGAAGAAAGATTGAAAATAGCTGAAAAAAAATTATCAGTTGGGCTAGGAGCCAAGCCAGAATTATTACAAGCCAAAGTAGATTTGAATGCACAAAAGGCTGCACGAATGAAACAGCTTACTTTAATTGAACAATTAAAAGAACAATTAAATCAATTAATTAATGTTAAGTTATCATCTGATTATGATGTTGATGAAGCAATCGTTTTTAAAACCAATATTATTTTAACCGAAATAATGTCTGTTGCTCAAAATGAAAATCCATCTTTATTAGTAATTAAAAAAAATTTGGAAATTGGAAAACTCACTTTAAAAGAACGAAAAGCAGATTTATATCCCACATTGAATTTTAATTCGTCTTATAATTATTCTAAAACCGATAATAAAACTGTTGTAAATCCTTTTCAACCTTTATTCAGTAGAAACTCTGGTTATAATTATGGTTTTGGATTAAATGTTCCTATTTTAAATGGCTTTAATGTTAAGCGTCAGATTCAACAAGCACAGTTGGATATTGATTATTTAAATCTTTCTTTTCAAAATCAAAAAGCACAAATAGATGTAAGTATTATTAATGCTTATAAAGATTATGAACTGCAGAAAAAAATGTTAGCATTAGAAGAAGAAAATATTTTACTCGCAAAAGAAAATGTTTTTATTTCTTTAGAAAGATTAAGATTAGGCGTTGCTACTTTTATTGAATTAAGAGAAACACAAAAAAGTTTGGAATTGGCTTTTGACAGATTAATTGCTGCACGTTATAATACAAAACTTGCAGAAACTGAATTACTCAGATTAAAGGGAGATATTATAAAATAATGTTGAATTATAAATGTTGAATGGTAAGCGAGATTTAGTTTTATGAATTACAAATAATAATCAATAATTAATAATTAACAAATAATGAAATACGAATTACTCAATAATCAAATCTTCATTCAAAATCGCAAACGATTTATTAAAGAAATGAAGCAAAATAGTATTGCCATTTTTACTAGTAATGATGAATGGCCAAGCAATGGAGATGCCATTCATAAATATAAACAAAATAGTGGAATGTATTGGCTTTCAGGCATTGAACAAGAAGATAGTATGGTCATACTTTTTCCTGATAATGTAGATGCAAAATATCGTGAAGTATTGGTTTTAGTTCGTCCAAATGAAACCAAAGAAAAATGGGATGGCAAACGTTTAAGAGTAGCAGAAGCACAACAAATTTCTGGAATAAAAACAATCGTTTGGTTAGATAGTTTAGATGCTTTATTACAACCTTGGATTCACTTAGCTGAACATATTTATTTAGATAGTAATGAAAATGATAGAAAAGCAAGTTTAATTAGAAGTAGAGACTATCGATTGATTGATGAAATGCAACAACGATATCCTTTACACCATTATTTACGTGCTGCAACTATCATGAAAAAACTTCGTGGAGTTAAAACCAAAGAAGAAATTGTTGTTATTCAAAAAGCCATTGATATAACTGAAAATACTTTTCGTCATTTATTGAAATTTATTAAGCCTGGTGTAATGGAATATGAAATTGAAGCAGAAATAATGCATCAATTTTTAAAACAAAGAGCAACAGGGGAAGCTTATGGAAGCATTATTGCCGGTGGAGATAATGCAAGAATTTTGCATTACACCAATAATAATCATGAGTGTAAAAATGGCGAATTGATTTTGATGGATTTTGGAGCAAGTTATGGAGGCTATAATGCCGATTTAACTAGAACAATTCCAGTAAATGGAAAATTTACTAAACGACAAAAAGAAGTATATAATGCATGTTTACATTTACATGATTATGCTAAAAGTATTTTAAAACCTGGTATTTCAGTCATTAATTATACCGATAAAGTTGGCGATGAAGCAACAAAACAATTTCTAAAAATTGGGTTATTAAAAAAAGAAGATATTAAAAACGAAGACAAAGAAAATAGAGCGTATAGAAAATATTTATATCATGGAATCTCACATCATCTGGGTGTTGATGTACATGATTTAGGCACTAGAACCTCAGCATTACAAGCTGGAATGTTTTTAACTGTTGAACCAGGCATTTATATTGAAGAAGAGAAAATGGGCGTAAGAATTGAAAATAATATTTGGTTAACAAAAAATGGTAACATCGATTTAATGAAAAATATTCCGATCAAAGCTGATGAAATTGAAAAATTGATGAA
>JANPAT010000413.1:0-1583 GCA_031430075.1 Chitinophagaceae bacterium
AATTTAGAAGAGTTATTGCAATCAGGAGTTCTTGGAATAAAATGTTTTTTAACTCATTCTGGTATTGATGAATTTCCAAATGTGACTAGGGAAGATTTGGACATAGCAATGCCCATCATTGCAAAATATCATCTTCCTTTATTAATACATTGTGAAAAGTATGATAAAGAAGTTGCCTGTGATTTTGAAAATTATCCAACAAGCTATCAACATTACTTAAAAAGCAGGCCAAAAAAATGGGAAAATGATGCTATAGAAATGATGATCGATTTATGTAGAAAGCATCAGTGCAAAATTCATATTGTGCATGTTTCTTCTGCTGAAGCATTAGCAATGATAGCAAGTGCAAAACAAGAAGGGTTGCCCATTACAGCAGAAACTTGTACTCAATATTTATATTTTAATGCAGAAAAAATTCCTGATGCTAATTGCTTATATAAATGTGCACCTCCAATTAGAGAAGAAGAAAATAATCTTCAACTCAAACGAGCTTTGTTAAATGGCACTTTAGATTTTATTACAACAGATCATTCGCCTGCACCATCTTCTATTAAAGAAATTGAAAGTGGTAATTTGCAAAAAGCATGGGGAGGAATTGCAGGTATTCAATTTTTATTAAATGGATCTTGGACTGCTTTAAAAGGTTTAATGAGTATTGAAACATTTATTCCTTTAGTAACATCAAAACCAGCAGAATTTATTCATGCTAAAAATAAAGGGAAAATAAAAATTGGTTATGATGCTGATATTGTAATTTGGAATCCTGGTGTTATTAAAATTGTTGAGAAAAACGATATATTATTCAAACATAAAATTAGTCCTTATATTGGCGAAAACCTTTATGGCATTGTGTTAGAAACAATTGTTAATGGCGAAACAGTTTATCAAAATAATCAAATCAAACAAAAAAATAAAGGAAAATGGCTTTTGAAAAAGTAAAAGAAATTATTAAAGAATCGCCATCATTTACACAGTTAACTGATTTAGCTGCTGAAAGGCTTGGTGGCAAAGTGTTGTATGCAACTGATGATTTTTTTGCAGAAAAAGAAAATTTAATAAAACCTACTAGAGGTATTTTTATTACAGATAAATATACTGAACGAGGTAAATGGATGGATGGTTGGGAGAGTAGACGAAAAAGAACACCAGGCCATGATTGGGCTGTAATTCAATTAGCCACTTCAGGAAAAATAAAAGGGTTTGATATTGATACCAATTTTTTTTTAGGTAATCATCCGCCACATGCATCTATTGAAGCTGCCAATCTTTCTGAAGGAATTGATGAATCTGATTGGGATAAAATATCTTGGAAAGAAATTCTTCCAAAATCTCATCTCGATGCAGGTTCTCAAAATTTTTATTTAAGCAATAGTGATGAAATTTTTACTCATATCCGTTTACATATTTATCCTGATGGAGGTGTAGCTCGATTAAGAGTATATGGAGAAGTGTTTAAAAATTGGAATGATATTTCTGTTGAGCATGAAATTGATTTAGTTGCAGCAATCAATGGTGGTAAGGCTTTAGCATGTAACGATATGTTTTTTAGTGCTATGAGTAATTTAATAATGCCTGGTCGTGGG